>CAYNZI010000145.1:0-6458 GCA_964401565.1 uncultured Spongiibacteraceae bacterium | reverse complement strand
ATAACGTTGTCCTGCGCCCCTTCTATGCCAAACAGTGCACCCAACGTGCCCACGAATACTTCTCGTGCCACGAATGATGCCAAAATGGCGACACCGTATTTCCAATCCAGCCCCAATGGCGCGAATACGGGCTCAATGATATGCCCCATAGTGCCAAGCCACGACTCCCCTAAATCAGCACCGTAATTGGGAAAGTAACCGAGAAACCACACGATCATCGTCACCCAGAAAATCACGGGGCCCGCCTTTGTTACAAAATGTCGTGATCGCTCCCACGAACCTCGCAGCAAAGGCAACCAGGACGGCATACGATAGGGAGGCATTTCCAGCACAAAAGGCGAATCATCCACCTCTTCGTCGATGGTGCGTGATACCAACGCGGTAACCAGCAAGCCTGCGAAAATGCCAAGTAGGTAAATTCCGAACATCGCCAGCCCCTGAAGGCCAACCCATCCGCCAAGCACTTTTTGGGCAGGAATAAAGGCGGATATCAGTAGCGCGTATACGGGCAGCCGTGCAGAGCAAGGCATTAGCGGAATGGCCAAATACGTTAACCAGCGTCGTCGCGGTGACTCGATCGTGCGGGCCGCGTAAATACCCGGTATGGCACAAGCCACACCGGATAGCATGGGTATAAAGCTCTTACCCGTCAGACCGAAAGCGCGCAGTGGGCGGTGGCATATCACAGCCGCCCGTGACAGATATCCCGAGTCTTCCAACATTCCAACTATTAGGGTCAGGACAAATATTTGTGGCACAAAAACCAAAAATGCGCCCAGACCGCCGAAGATAGCGCCATCGAGAAAATCGTACACAATGGTGTTGCCAACATACGGCAGAATAAGCGAAGACAGCCACAGCAGAGAGCTTTCTACCGCATCCATAACGGGCGCTGCCCATGTGAAAATTGACTGGAACATGAAGTACATGATGAAAAGAAAACTGATGCCGCCAGTTACCGAACCGAGGAAAAAGGCATCGGCGCGCGAATGGGTTTTAAGCAGCAAGTCACCCTTGGGGCCAAACCGATCTGAGAGTTGCTCAGCATCGCTTCGAAAAGCATTGTCGTCACGGCCTATAATATTGGGATCAATAACATCCACTGTGGAAACCGCGCCCACTTCCAGGCCTTGTCGTTCGAGTAGGCCTTCTAACTCGGCCATGCCCTCGCCTGTTTTTCCCGACAGGGCAACAACGGGTATGTTTATAGCCTCGGACAGCCCCTTCGCGTCAAAATCCAGTTTATGTTTGAGCAGAACGTCGTGCATATTGGCCGCAATGATCACAGGCTTGCCGTAACCTGCACAAAAATCAATCAACTGCAGAGCAAACAACAGACCTTTTTCAAGACGTGTACTGTCCACAACGCACACCACGCTGGAGACATCTCCCGCCTCAAGTGCGTGAGCAAGCGCATCGAGTGCAATGCTTTCTTCACCAGAAATGGCGTGCATGGAATACACCCCGGGAAAGTCGACCATCTCCAAATCGGGGTTATTGCGGCTATAACCCGAATGGGTTCCCACAGTAATGCCGGGGAAGTTAGCAACTTTTTGGTTGAGGCCAGTCAGTTTATTGAACAGCAGGCTCTTTCCGGAATTGGGGCTTCCGACCAACAAAACCTTGCTCATACGGCGGTGTTCTCAGTGCTCACAAGCTCGGCTATTTGCTTTTCCAGGGAATAAACGGCGTTGGATACGCGATAGAGTTTAGGGGCGCCCAAACGAGGTGCTACCGTGCAGGAGATACCCGCTCCAAGCCGAAAGCCCAGTTCCGTGAGACGTGTTTTGTAACGGGCTTGCATCGCATCGTCAAACCCGGTGATAACGCAACTTTCACCCTTTTTTAGGTTCCACAGTGTCCTATTCGCTCGATAACTATTTTCATGTTTTTTCATGCCTCAAACTTTAACAGATTTAATACGAATAGTAATCTTTATCATTTAGACATAGATCAACATTTACCGACGTTGCACGCTCTTTCTTACGACCTTGAACAAACTTTAAGCACGGTTAAGAAATCAGCATGGTAAAGGTATCAACCACCCCACGCGTGACAGGAACAATCAGCTCAACGGTTTGAGTCGACTCAGGCTAGATAACAAAGAATAACCCACTGTTTTCGACCATTTTTTTGCACTGTCTTTCAATTGCGTAACACTACTGTTGTCCGCTTTTTTACCCGCAAAAATCACCCAATTGCCTTCCGCTGTTGAGCAGCCCCGCACGTCTGCAAAATGCTCTCTTAACGCCGCGAGCATTTCGTGCTCTCCTTTGTGTATCTGCCAGCAATTTAGCACCAGCCAGCCATCATCGTTCAATAATTGAGCGCAGCGCTCGATAAACCAGCTTTGTGTTTGCTGCAGGTCTAAGCCTTCTGAGCCAAACAAATCACTAAACAACAAATCAGCTTTAGCCACCTCGCTCGACTCTAAAAACTCAGAGGCGTCCTCCAGCGACACGCTGACCCGTTTGTCCCGAGGCAACTGAAAATATTTATAGGCGACATCTAATACCTTTGGCCGCAACTCCACCAAATGCATGGTCATATTAGGCAAAAACTGATGCAGTGCCGAAACGATGGTTCCCCCACCCACACCCAACAAAATCATTGAGCGCGGTTTTGTAAACAGCAACACTAATAACATCGCCTGCGTGTAATCATGTTGTAACTGGAAAGGGGCCGACTTTAATTGGCAGCTCTGTTCATCACCTTCACCAAAAGCCAGATAACGTTTATTACCATCATCCAATACCGTGATCGGTCCATGCTCGTCGTAACAACGATGAATTTCTTTACCGAACGACATTAAACTGTTCGTCCCGTTGAAAAAACGACCGCTCTCTCATAAGAACCAGCGCCCACATTTATAATGGCGGTATTGCTCATTGAAATATCACCGTCTACGTTTGCCGCAATGCCTTTCAACAATGGACCTAATATGTTCAAATTCTCTTTCATAGGCTTACCGATTTGTCATTAGAAACACCCACAGAGTGGTCAGTGCGGGTATTGGCCGAACTCGTAGTGGGATTTTAGAACGTGCTGACATCAAATATTCTGAAAGACCGGTTTTCAGCGACTAACGGTTCAACAGCTCTGCGTTCGTAGGGTATTTCTCAAGCAACTCAACCAGTTTCGTAGCACCCTCTACCGGCTTAAGATGGGTAAGCTCCCTCCTTAAGGCCCTTACTTTTTCGATATCTTTCGAGTTAATAAGAAGTTCCTCACGGCGCGTGCTACTTTTCGCAATATCCAGCGCGGGGAAAACTCGCTGATTCGCAATCTCCCGTGATAAAACGATTTCCATATTACCCGTGCCTTTGAACTCCTCAAATATCACCTGGTCCATCCTGCTTCCGGTATCAGCGAGTATGGTTGCAAGAATAGTAAGCGAACCACCATTCTCAATTTTTCTTGCTGCGCCGAACAGTCTTCGTGGTATTTCCATGGCTCTAGCGTCTAGCCCGCCCGACATTGTGCGGCCGCTGCCCTTCTGTTCTGCATTATGGACTCGTGAGAGTCTTGTGAGAGAATCAATGACAATCATTACATCGTGACCTTCTCCGGCTTCCTTGCGGGCGGTGCTAAGAAGGTCGTTGGCCACACGAACGTGATGGGCATAGCTTTCATCTGAGGATGAAGCGTGTACTTCTGCAGGCACGCTGCGCTTAAAATCAGTCACTTCTTCAGGCCGCTCATCAATGAGTAACGCATAAAGCTTTATTTCAGGATAAGCCTTCCCCACCGCCTGGCAAATATGTTTCAAAATGGTCGTTTTCCCACAGCCCGGTGGAGCAACAATCAAACCTCGTTGTCCCATTCCTATAGGCGTGACCAAATCCATTGCTCGCGTGGTGAGTTGCTGAGAGCCTAATTCCAGGCGAATACACTGAGACGGATTGACGGCTATGCCATTTAAAAAACGCTTTTCCGGGTCACCATGAGATACATCGTTGACCACCTCGTCGACTTGCTTCGTGTCTTTATTTCTTTTCACCTTCAAAGACAATGTTTTTCTCGTCATAGTATCGGTTTTGAGCTCTTGATGATTAAGTGTTGGGGACGTATTTAAAGTAGTTTAACACAGGTAACGCGCTGCCCGAGAAGAGGCCCGAGGTACTGCTATTTTCTGCCATTGTTTTTTAACGATAATCCTTCGCCGTATCAATAATGACTTGGTGATGAGGTTGAATTGGCATGACCTTGAACGGGCTAACATTCGCACCACCGGTATTTCCCTGAGGGATCATACCAAAAGCCGTCATTGTCACGGCACCCATGATCCGGAATACCTGTCCGGTCATTTCTTTTGGCCGTGAGTTACGAACGGCCCACAGCAACATCAGAACGTGAACTTTCACATGCCAATAGGTTGATTCCTGTCCCAGAACATGAGCATTTTCTAGATGCTGGAACTCCGAAGCGATGTTGCCGGACGCTTTAGCATGACTCGACTGCAACAACTCCGACTCGACGAACTGAGCGATATTTTTGGAAAAGCGACTGTGCATGGCAACCTCGTATCGTAGCCTTCTATACCTCGGACTACGGTCATATTGGCGTCTACGCTAAACTAAAACCGCAAGGCTTTTGTGTGAATTTGAGTGCCGTGCTAGACGCTGAAAGCACCAAGTTCCCACACAAACTTTGGGTGTTGATACCTGTCTATGGATTTATGTTGCAGCTCACAAATCAGCCAATGGCTGGAAAACAATTTCAATACGTCATTTTTACTGAAAAACCGTTTTGAACTTCCGCTAACGTCATAAAGGCCCGATTCTATTTCGGGGTATCCTGTCGCGCCGTAATTCACATCTTCTTCTGAGTTAAGGCGGCAAATGAGTAGACCTTCATTGGTTAAGACCCTCGATATTTCCCGTACAATATCTTCGGTTTTATGCCAGCAAAAATAATGAAGGCACAAGCTTGCGATAACAACATCAAATTTATCTGATCTGAATGGTAAGCTCTTGCTGTGATCGAGAGCCAAAACAGAAACCCGATCGTCAGTGCTCAATACAGGATTAGTATCACAAGCCACAACGGAACGGGCCTCCTTAGCAATTATTAAGGTATCCAGACCTTGCCCACACCCAAGCTCTAGAACGCGTTTTTCTTTTAGTTGGGGTGACCATTTATCAAGCCAATTATCATCAGATTTCTTTGTATGACTCATGCATAAAACCAGGCACATGAACGACCGCTATGCCGCACGAAGTCTGGAGTATCGCGGTCTCCATGCTGCTTTTGGTTATGTGCTTTTATAAAGTTGACCATATTGCAATTATGCCCATCAAGTGGAACACACCAATTATTAAACAAATCACTGAACTCCAAACCCAAAAGGCGATGCTATTTTGTCTTATTTGAGGGTGATTAGTCACAAACGGAGCCACTAAACCGCCTACACCTCGAACTAAATAGATGGCCGTAATTACTGATAAAACCATTTTGATAAAAGGCATACTGGGTAAAACTCCAGCACCTGACCAGGCATAAGCACCCCAAACCACTAAAACGGTGGCAATACCAAGCGTTATGATCATAGGCTTCAGAGAGCCGTTTCCAGCCATCTGCGCCATGGTCTCCCCTGCCCCAAAAAAACGATACCACCCTGGGCCACCAATGACGACTCCAATATGTAAGACTGCCGCTAACAAACTCAACGAGCCTGCAATAATCAAAAGATCAAAATTCATGAAGGGTTTCCGTATTACCTACTAGGCGTCACTTGGCCACCAATGATATTCTACATCAGGACCGGATTCCGGCGCGGGACTAATACCGAGCTGTACGACCACAAAACCGTGCTTTTCGTAAAAACGGAGTGCGCGCAAATTTTGTTGGTGTGTTCGTAGTACGAGACCACCGGGCATTAAGTACTTAGCGTGCTGAAGTAACGCTTCCTGTCGAAGGTCACCATGATTCAACTGCAGTCATTTCTGCGCATCCCCTTATCGCGGCTTGGAATTATTCAAACGATGCTTATCAGATTCAGAAAATGTAATTGTCGACATTTTATACACTAATGATTTATAGCCGCTTGGTCAAATTATCTTATTGTTGTTAATCAACACGTTGAAAACGTAGGCACGAAAAATGCACACAACCTTCATGTATTGCGGACATCCGCTTTGAACGGTGCGAGCAAGCTGGTGGAAATATGATTTTAGTGCTTTTGGTTTTCGCTACATGTTTTACGATAATAAAAAAAGGATAGGACGATGAGAGCATTAATAACACGATTGGCGATAATCGCCGGTTTATTCATAGGGGCGACGTCAGTGTACGCGTCTGTGATTACCGACTTTTCCACGCGTGACTGGGGAGTTTCTGGAGATGGGTCAATAACTTTCGACAATTCGACAGGCCTAGAATGGCTCGATTTAACAATCACGGCCGGTAACAGCATACGCGACACGGAAGCGGATACGAACATTTTTGGCACTTTTCGT
>CAYNZI010000144.1:0-6474 GCA_964401565.1 uncultured Spongiibacteraceae bacterium | reverse complement strand
AAAGATGAGCGCTGAGTGAGTGACTGAGACCGGCTGTTTTTTAAGCCGGGCTCAGACAGGAGGGAGGGTAGCCGGAACGGCCGCCAGCTGTGGAGCAATCACGTCACTCCGTTGCCGGGCTCATAAACAACAGTTTCAACTCAACGATAAACCGAGCACAACGGCTTGTCGGTTGATGTAAACCACTCACCGCGCATACAATGGTGGCAAAACCCGTCTAGCGGAAGGAATCATTACCATGACCAACGTACCCACCCTTGACCTCAATCATATAGACGATGCGGCGCTGCAAGCATTGGATTCAGCCTGTCGAGATCATGGGTTCTTTTTCCTGAAAGGACATGGCATATCCACTTTACTCAACGCCGTAAAAGCGCAGGCAGAATTATTTTTTGCGCTACCTCGGGACGAAAAACAAAAAATGGTACGCAAAGAAGACAACCCTATGGGTTATTACGACAGAGAGCTCACCAAACAAAAACGCGACCTCAAAGAAGTGTTTGATTTCTATGCCCGCAGCAACGGCGAAGAAAACCGAATGCCCTGGCCGCAACAGCCCACTGAATTTAAAGAAACACTGAGAGAGTATTTCCTAGCCAATGCAGAACTATCCAACCAAGTGATGCACGTGCTGTGTAAGGCGCTTGGAGTTAGCGAAACATCATTTGATGAATTCTTTACCCCTCGCCACACCAGCTCTGCTCGGCTCAATTACTACCCCAGCGAAGACCCTCTGGCAGCTGACGATCAACAATCGGTCGCACCATTAGGTGATATGGCGCTACACCACCATACCGATCAGGGTGCAGTAACATTATTGTTCCAGGACAACGTGGGTGGCTTACAGGCATTTTCCAAAGACGACGGCTGGATTGATATTCCACCGATGGAAGATGCCCTGGTGGTGAACATCGGCGATATAGTCCAAGTGTGGTCCAATGGCGCCTATCGGGCGGCTTTACATCGAGTACTACCTATTGCCGCAGGAAAGTCTCGCTATAGTTTTCCATTCTTCTATCAGCCCAGTTTTGACATTGTGGTGGAACCTCATCGGGATTTAGGCACGCCGAATTACCGACCATTTAGCTGTGGAGAATTTATTCAGGGGCGAATCGACGATAACTATGAAGACTTAGGCGCTGATGACATCCAGATTGAACGGTTCAGAATCAACACGTAAGGCGTTTCACTAAGCACTCAACATAGCCGCGCTAACACAACACAAATTGTCGATGTACGCATCGGTCGACAAAGGGGGCGTTTTCCCCAATCGAATCAGTGATACCCGGTCACTCAAAGACATCAGTGCGAACCTGACCAGTTCCTGCTCACGCAAACGAAACACAGCATTTGCCAGAGCCGGTAGCTCGATACGAATTCGCGCGAATATTTCAGTCGAGGCACCACGACTAGCACTCTCCCTCGAGATAGTATAGACATCACCTTTGCTGGAGGTGATCTGTGACAGAACTTGCACATAGTTGCTCCATCCAGGGTCAACCACCCCCCCTTCTGCGCCCAACACTTTATAAGCTAATGGCCGCACTAAAACGTCGACGTAGTCATTCAGCGTGACAGCCCTTCCCGACTGATGGAGTTGATCTAACGCCTTTTTTCTTATCGCCTCGAGAGCTGACATTCGCAGTTCCAGAATGGCCGTGAGAATGCCGGAAACATTACCAAAATGGTATTTTACCGCCGAGGTATTCTTTTGCTTGGCATGCAGGTTAATTGAACGCAGTGAAACCGCGTCAATACTGTGCAGTGCAAACAGCTCTTCGGCGGCCAGTATCAGTCGTTGTTTAGTGTGATCAGAATTTGCGGGCATGCGACAAGCCTAGCACAGCACCTTTTAATTAACTAAGTTGTATTAAAATGATTTACAATGCACTGACAGCTACCGGGGAAAATAATGATGAACTCAAAAATATTAGTCACCTGTGCATTGCTTGCGGCCATTCAGGCTGCCCATGTCACCGCACAACAAGAGAAAGTTGAACGCCAGGTCTATTGGGGAGATACCCATTTACATACATCCAATTCCTTCGACGCGTATTTAAACAGGAACATGACGGCGGGCCCAGACACGGCCTATCGCTACGCCAAGGGGCAGCCAGTCGTTCACCCCTATCACCAAGCGCGCGTGCAAATTGAAACACCGCTAGATTTTCTGGTCATCGCTGATCACGCAGAATTTCTCGGGGCTATGCCGGCCATCAACGGCGAGGGTATTCCCACTGACGGCCTTGGCTTCATCGATAAAATGAAAGCGCTTTACGTCCAATACCTATTCAGGGATGTGATGGAAGAAGATGCCGGCACCGCTGCATTTTTGAAATTCCTGCCCGAACCCGTCGCACCTGAGATCGCGGTAAGAGCTAGCTCTTCGATTAGCGGTATTCCAAATGGCTCTGTGATGGCAAAAAGCACCTGGCTAACAGCCATCGACCTCGCCGATCAATACAATGACCCTGGCACCTTCACGACGTTCATCGGCTGGGAGTGGAGCTCTATTCCCGGCGGAGCCAACCTGCACCGAGTGGTATTTACCAGCAGCGACGCGACAGTTGCCTCAACGTATATCCCTTATAGCGCGCAGGAAAGCCAATACCCGGAGGACTTGTGGGCCTGGCTTGACGAAACTGCTGAAAAAACAGGTGCTGAATTTATTGCCATCCCCCATAACTCAAATATTTCTAAGGGTTATATGTTCCCCGAGATAACCATTAAGGGCGAGGCAGTCACCAAAGAATATATCGAAACCAGAGCGCGCTGGGAACCCGTCGCCGAAGCCACTCAAATCAAGGGCGACAGTGAAACCATTGGCCTGTTTTCTCCTGAGGACGAGTTTGCCGATTTTGAAACCTATGCACACTATATCGAACAAGTGCCTGAAGAATACGCACCGAAGGAAGGTGATTATATTCGCAGCGGCTTAAAGCGCGGGATGGAACTGGAACTGAAGTTCGGTACCAACCCCTACAAGTTTGGCCTCATTGGCTCCACTGACAGCCACACAGGATTAGCCTCTGCGGAAGAAAATAACTTTCACGGCAAGCTCGCTCGAGACTCTATTCCCGCTAACAAAATGCCCGGTAATTTTGGTGCCACCGGAACCAGCGGATGGGCGATGTCTGCTTCTGGTCTAGCGGCGGTTTGGGCTGAGCGCAATGATCGCGAGTCTATTATGGCAGCGTTTAAACGCAAAGAAGTTTACGCAAGCACGGGGCCTCGCATCGGCCTGAGATTCTTTGGTGGCTGGAACTTTACACCGGAAGACATTAACGCCACCGATTTTGCCGCCGCTGCCTACAGCAAAGGCGTGCCAATGGGCGGGGACTTAACCGGGGCGGACGGAGATAACGCACCGGCTTTTCTTATCCAGGCCGCTAAAGATCCAAAAAGCGGTAATCTCGATCGCCTACAAGTAATTAAAGCAACCACTGACGCTAATGGCGAAACCATTGAAACCGTATACGACGTTGTGTGGGCTGGTGATCGCAGCCCCGATGAAAATGGCAAGATAGCCGCCATTGGCAACACTGTTGATTTGGAAACAGGCCATTACACCAATAGCATTGGTGAAAAAGAGCTAATTGCCTATTGGCAAGATCCTGACTTTACGCCTTCACAGCGTGCTTTTTACTATGCGCGCGTATTGGAAATCCCCACCGCCAGACACTCACTGAAAGATGCCATTGCATTGAGAATGACAGCACCTACGGTCGGCCCTACCACCATTCAGGAACGTGCATACTCATCGCCAATTTGGTATACCCCTTAAGCGTTGAATGAACGATGATAAAACTCAATCTCTGAAGTTCACTCAGACTGTAAGCCATACTAAGTTCTGAGTTAGTCTGAGAGTTTAGAATTATTGAACCCGGCAACGGCGCGACATAAAAATAAAGTGATGGTAGCTATCATGAAAACTTCCGTATCAGCCTCTGTATCGGTATAAGTATCGAGTCACCGACTAAAAATTCAACACGGTGGTAGAGGAGCAGGCTGGGTACCGCCGAGGAACATTAAAGGCCAGGCCGACGGAGTGGAAGAGACAGCGCAGCGCTTTAAGGCTCTGGAACGTAGGAGGGAAGCCGGGACGGCCCAGGACTGTGGACCGGTGGTGCCCGGCCTGCTCCACAGCTGGCGGCCGTCCTGGCTGCCCGTCCTCCCGTCTTTGAATTATTCTTCTGACAAACGATACGCAATCACATAACCACCTTGAGACGCTACCGCGTCCGATTCTTCGCGCTTGGCATTTTCTCCGGCCAACGGCGTACCCACCCCTTCTGGCACAACGATCAATACATATTGACGGCCAGTTTTGGGGCTGACATAACTCATCGGTGTTGCCTGTGCAGATGCTGGCAAACCGTCAGTCCAGACTTCTTCACCGGTAAACACGTTGATCGCCCTGAAGGTACTGTCCAATACGCCGCCGGTGAATATCAAACCACCTCCAGTGACAATAGAACCTGCTTGATAGAACATACCCATAGGTAACGGCAAGTGACTCTTGATCCCCAGTGGCCCCTGTTCTGCCGATGTGCCTAATGGGCGACGCCATAGGGTTTTCTGCGTCGCGAGGTCGACCACTGCCATCTCTCCGAATGGTGGTCGTAAGCATGGGGAAAATATGGGCGACAAGAAGGGATACGAATACACAGCATAGGGTGTGCCGGTTTGGTGACCACCCAGTCCAAACACTTCATCGTCTCTCACCTCGTCGCGAGGAATGAGACGCACCACAAAAGGCATATGCAGTGAATTCACAACCATCAGGTGATTAACTTCATCGACGGCAATACTCCCCCAGTTCATACCGCCGGCAATACCTGGATAATAGAGCGTACCCTGGGTTGAAGGCGGCGTTAATGTCCCCTCGTAACGAAGCTTTTTAAACTGGATACGACAGGCCATTTGATCGAAGGGGGTGATACCCCACATATCAGATTCGGTGAGTCGTTCGCGAGAAAATGACGGCATGCCCGTGGAAAATGGCTGGGTTGGCGCGGTCCATTCTCCCGGTGTGTCTGTTTGCGGGGTTGGCCGCTCGACGACGTCGGTCAAAGGCTCACCGGTTTCTCGGTCAAGTAAAAAAATCTCCGCTCGCTTGGTCGGTTGAATCAACGCCTTGCGAACGACACCATCAATAGGAACATCAACGAGTGTCGGTTGCGATGGCACGTCGTAATCCCAAATATCATGGTGGGTTGTTTGGAAGTTCCAACGCGGCTTACCGGTTTTTGCATCAAGAGCGATAACTGAACTCGCGTACTTTTCCATGGCGTCACTGCGGTGTCCGCCAAAGTAGTCCGGGGTAGCATTTCCTGTCGGCACATAAACCAGCCCTAACTCGTCATCGGCACTGGTCAAACTCCAGACATTGGGTGTACCACGGGTATAGGTATCGCCTTCATCAGGCATGCCACTACGGTCTTCGCGACCCATGTCCCAGGCCCACAATAGCTCTCCAGTCATTGGACTGAATGCACGGACAACACCAGAAGGCTCTTCAGTCTCCTGGTTGTCGGCAACCCAGCCTCCCAATACTAAAGCACCACTGGCGATAGTCGGTGGCGATGTAACATAATAGAAACCGGGTTTCACCGTGCCCATGCCAGGCAGCAAACTGATCTCGCCATTCTCACCAAAATCGCTACAAGGCTTACCGCTGTGCATATCTACGGCAATTAAACGCGCATCCGTTGTGGCCGTGAATAAGCGCTCGGGGCAAACCGTTGACGGTGTTTCATCGGGGACTTTGTAATAGGTAATGCCTCGACACGTATCCCAAAACCCAAACGGCGCGGTTTTTAGCTTGGGGTCAAAGCGCCAGCGCTCTTCACCACTGTCCGGATCCAACGCGACAATAATATTTTGACCGGTACAGAGGAACACACCATCGCCCACCTGAATCGGCGTGCCTTTAAAGGTACCGTCAACTTTGGTGCGAAACTCCCAGCCTTTTTCCAGCTGACTGACGTTGTCCAGATTAATTTGGTCTTGAGCGGCAAAACGAGTGCCCGCTTTGGTGGCGCCATAGTGAGCCCAGTCACCTCCTTCGTTATGTGCAACACCCGTGCCCGCCGCACTGGCCGGTTGAACATCATGCCCACTATTGGCAACAAATAAAGCAACGACAAAACCACCCAACGCCAGCAATGACCACTTTGTCTGTGGTTTTTGCAGCAGTGGCACCGGTTCTGACTGCGCTAATCCCCGCCGTACTCTCGGCAGTAAGAACCCAAGGCCCAGAACCGAGAACATCGCTACACGTGGCAACAGGGCCCAGGGATCAAGCTGCACCTCATAGATTGCCCACAGATAAGTCGCCAACAGAAATAAACCATATAACGCAGCACCTCGACCGTCACCCCGATAAACCATCACCCCTGATGCCAATAGCGCCAAGCCTGCAGCCGCATAATAAAACGACCCTCCGACGAGCATTAACATTCCACCCTGAAC
>CAYNZI010000143.1:0-6532 GCA_964401565.1 uncultured Spongiibacteraceae bacterium | reverse complement strand
CCAGCCAGCGACCTGAACAGGAAGGCCAAGAATATCTATTGCCTATTGACGTACATGGGTTAAAAACGATGTCTATGGGTTATCTTATTACCGACAAAACGCCGATGGTATGGCGCGGGCCGATGGCTGGCGGCGCTTTGACCCAATTGCTGACTCAGACTTGGTGGGGGGATCTGGATTATCTGATTATTGATATGCCTCCCGGTACCGGTGACATTCATCTGACCCTGTCGCAAAAAGTGGTGCTAGCGGGTGCGGTTATTGTCACTACACCACAAGATATAGCGCTGCTGGATGCCCAGAAAGGTATCGAGATGTTTAATAAAGTCGAGGTTCCGGTACTGGGTGTTGTCGAAAATATGGCGATTCATATTTGTAGTGAATGTGGTCATCACGAGCATATCTTTGGTGCTGGCGGCGGTGAACGGATAGCGTCCGAATACCATGTGCCGCTGTTGGGTTCGCTGCCTTTATCTGTTTCTATTCGGAAAAACGTCGATGCGGGTTCACCAACGGTGGTAAAAGAGCCTAATAGTGCTGAGGCAGCGTTGTACGGAAATATTGCCAGGACAATGGCAGCACAGCTATCACAACAAACTGGAGTCACCGTGATGCCAAACATCACGATGCAGGACGACTGATCCCCGTGCAGGGCTGATCTTCTAATGATTGTTTGTATGGGTGGCGCTGCAAACGCTGTAGATAGTGATTAGTGTCTGGTGTCGGGCTCGGTAAGCCGCTATCATCCGGCCACTAAATTACTGGCATTATGACTATTTTTACAGGACTATTATGAGTATAAAATCTGACCACTGGATTCGTCGCATGGCTGAAAACGAGGGAATGATTGAGCCTTTTCAGCCCGGTCAGGTTCGTTATAACGAAGCAGGCGAACGTCTTATATCTTACGGTACGTCCAGCTATGGCTACGATGTTCGGTGTGCTGATGAATTCAAAATCTTTACCAATGTCCACTCGGCGACGGTTGACCCTAAGAATTTTGACGAGAATAGTTTTGTCGACATCAAGGCGGGTGAATGTATTATTCCTCCCAATTCTTTCGCCTTGGCGCGCACGGTTGAATATTTCCGTATCCCCCGTAGCGTGTTAACTATCTGTCTGGGTAAATCGACCTATGCGCGATGTGGAATTATTGTCAATGTCACGCCATTGGAGCCAGAGTGGGAAGGACATGTCACGCTTGAATTTTCCAATACAACAACACTGCCGGCTAAGATTTATGCCAACGAAGGTGTCGCGCAGATGTTGTTTTTCGAGTCGGATGAGGTTTGCGATATCAGTTACAAAGACCGTGGCGGTAAATATCAAGGGCAAACTGGCGTAACGCTTCCAAAAACATAAGGTGGGCAGAGCCGATTGATTATCACGCAAAGTTTTATCATGGTTTTTCTCAGGTCTGCATGTCTATGGCTGGTTTTGTTAGGAGCGGTTACTGCGCAATCCAGCCAGCTGTTAATTACCGGCGATGGGCGAGAGGTCTAGTTGGATGATGATGGAAGCTGGATTTTCCTGTCCGGTGATCGACTGGCAACGGCGAAGAAAAAGAACGTTGACAGCTTCTAGGTTGTGATGGCCTGGGCGTCATTTATTGTTAGTTAGTCAATGGGTTTTTCATGGATATTACGATTGCTCATGCGTTTTTATTGTTGGCGACGGGTCTTGTAGCAGGGGTGATTAACACCCTCGCTGGCGGTGGCTCCAATTTGACCCTGCCTGCGCTGATGATTATGGGAATGCCTGCTGACATTGCCAATGCGACCAACAGGGTGGGCGTGGTATTGCAGACCGCTGTTGCAACGCACGGGTTTAACAAACACGATAAACTACCTGTGGACGATATCGGACCAGTGTTGCTGCCTACGTTAATCGGAGGTTTGGTGGGGGCCGTCGCGGCCTCTTTTGCGCCGCCAGGCATGCTTAAACCTCTTCTGCTTGGTGCAATGGTGACGATGACAGTCGTTATGCTCGTTAAGCCAGCATTAGTTTCACCGCCAGTGGATACAATACCTTTTAAAGTTAAAGAGCGGCCGGCGGCGTGGTGGTGGTTGATAGTAGCGGGTTTCTATGGGGGGTTTGTGCAGGCGGGCGTCGGCTTTATTTTGATTGCAGCGCTAGTGGGAACTCTTCGCTATGATCTCGTCAGGACTAATGCTCTGAAAGTGGTGTGCACACTTGCTTTTACGTTAATTGCATTAGCGATTTTTGTTGTTCGTGACCAAGTACTGTGGGTGCCCGGTTTGGTGTTGGCCTGTGGTACGATGGCAGGAGCCCAGATTGCCGTAAAGTTTGCCATACAAGCGAAACCGGCAACCTTGAAGTGGTTTCTATTTGTCATGACAATCTGTGGTAGTGCAGCGGCGCTGCTATTCTAGTACTGTGATCGTGTTGTTCATGATTTAAAATATTAATAAGGAATACTCATGCCCTATACCAGCCAGATTGTCGAAGAAGTTAATATTCTTGCTCGCTATAACTTGGATACAAGTCAGGAAGGAATCAAAGTCCACAGTAGTGCAGAAGGGGATGTTATCGCGGCTACTGAGCGCCTGTTTAACAAAGGCTTGGTCTCGCAACATGACGGTGGCTACTTAACCAGTTTGGGACGGGATGCGGCGGAGCATGCGCAGAACTTATTACTGATTCTTAAGGCGACCTAAACGGCTGGCGGATTTTTTCCGATGAGATATCAGCGACGTTGTATTGTTTGATTTGTTTCACATCGATCGATTAGCACTAGCGGTGTTTTTACTGTGACACGCGCAGGAGTCCGATTAGTATTCACATGTCTTCTTCCTCGATAAAAATACCTTCTTTGTTAGATGCGTTGATTCCTCTTTTGAGTTTAATTTTTTTACTCGCATTGTCCGTCTACCTGTTCGGCGAAGATGCGTCCTACGGTGCCAATCAAATTGCCCTTATACTCTGCGGTCTCTTAGCGGGTGTGGTCGGTATGAAAAATGGTCACAGCTGGGATGATATTCAGGAAGGCATTCGAGACAGTATCATGATGTCGATGACGGCTGTGTTGATTCTGCTGTCTGTCGGTATGTTAATTGGGTGTTGGATTATCGCGGGAACTGTCCCTGCGATGATCAGTTTTGGCTTGGCTTTGCTCTCTCCGCAGGTATTTTACCCGGCAAGCTGTTTAATTTGTGCTGTCGTTGCACTCAGTATTGGCAGTTCGTGGACCGTGGCCGGTACTATCGGAATTGGCTTGATTGGCGTCGCTCAAAGTATGGGGCTTTCACTTGAAATTACCGCCGGAGCCATCATTTCCGGAGCTTACTTAGGAGACAAGTTGTCTCCTCTCTCCGATACGACAAATCTTGCGGCGTCGGTAGCGGGGGTTGAATTATTTGCCCACATTAGAAATTTGATGTGGACGACTGTGCCCAGTTTTTTGATGAGTCTGATATTGTTCGGCTTTCTATCAATTGGTGTAGAAACTACCGCTAGCGAGTCAGAAATCAGTCGACTGGATGACGTTTTGGAGCAGCAATTTCACATCGCTTGGTACAATCTGCTACCGGTAGCGGTGGTTTTTATGCTGGCTCAAAAACGATGGCCGGCACTGCCCACATTGATTGTAGGGGGGCTATCGGGTTTGGTGATGGCGCTGTTTTTTCAACCTGAGGCGATTGTTCGGCTGGCAGGGGGTAGCGCTGATACTGGCATGGCTTTGACTTTGGTCAAAGGTCTATGGATAGCGGCGTTCGACGGTTATCAATCACAATCGGGGAATGACGTCATTGATAGCCTACTGAGCAAAGGCGGTATGAGTAGTATGTTAAATACTATTTGGCTCATTCTTGCGGCAATGACGTTTGGTGGAGCAATGGAAAGAGCAGGCCTGTTGAACTGTTTGTTGCAGAAGTTATTGGCATCAGTTCACAGTGTTGGTGGTCTGATCAGATCACTTATTTTTACCGGCATAGGCGCTAATATTATTACTGCAGATCAATTCATTTCTATTGTGGTTCCGGGTCGCATGTATCAGCAGGAATTTCGCAAACGCAACTTGCATCCACTGAATGTGTCGAGAAACCTGGAAGATTCGGCTACCGTCACTTCGGCACTGGTTCCCTGGAATACGTGCGGCGCTTTCATGGCCGCAACTCTTGGTGTGGCGACGCATGCGTATTTTTTGTTTGCGTTCTTCAATTTGATCAACCCTGTGATCGCAATTGTTTACAGTTATATTAATTTCAGAATTCTGCCATTGGAGCAGGAGTCAGACGAGAACACCGTCGAGACAAATAACGTTTAGGAGAAATGCAGCCATGGCTTTTGATAAGACCTATCCAGAAATTCGCGACGCCGTTAGTAAATTATGTAACCAATTTACCGGCGAGTATTGGCGAAAACTGGATGACAAGCGCGAATACCCTACCGAATTCGTTCAGGCTTTGAACGATGCGGGGTATTTGTCAGTTTTAATTCCTGAGGAATATGGCGGTAGCGGTCTGCCATTATCGGCCGCTTGCGCTGTGTTGGAAGAGATTCAGCGCAGCGGTGGCAATGGTGGTGCATGTCATGCGCAGATGTATACCATGGGGACCTTACTTCGTCACGGGACAGTGGCGCAGAAAGAACAGTATCTTCCGAAAATTGCTGATGGATCATTGCGACTTCAGGCGTTTGGCGTTACCGAGCCTACTAGTGGTACGGATACGTCGCGTATTCGCACGACGGCAGTTCGCGATGGTGACGACTACGTGGTCAATGGTCAAAAAGTCTTTATTTCTCGCACTGAACATTCGGACTTGATGGTGTTGTTGGTTAGGACGACACCGCGGGATCAGTGCAGTAAACATACGGATGGCATGTCAGTGCTATTGGTGGATATGCGTGATGCGGTCGGAAACGGATTAACCATAAAGCCGATTAATACCATGATGAACCATGCGACCACCGAATTGTTTTTTGATGATTTGCGGGTGCCCGTAGAAAATCTTATTGGAGCAGAAGGTAATGGATTCAAATGTATTCTCGATGGGATGAATGCCGAGCGTATTTTGATTGCGGCAGAATGTATCGGTGATGCGCGCTGGTTTACTGAAAAGTCGTCGCGCTATGCTTGTGAACGAAAGGTATTCGATCGTCCCATCGGCCAGAATCAAGGTGTTCAATTCCCGATTGCCCGAGCACATATCCAAACCGAGGCAGCCGCGTTAATGGTGCAGCAGGCGGCCGATCTTTACGATCAGGGAAAACGTCCCGGTGCAGAGGCCAATATGGCAAAAATGTTGGCTTCGGAGGCATCCTGGGCTGCTGCTGATGTGTGTATTCAAACTCACGGCGGTTTTGGTTTTACTCAGGAATATGATGTGGAACGTAAATTCCGTGAAACGCGACTCTATCAAGTTGCGCCTATATCAACCAATCTTATATTGTCTTTCGTGGCCACTCAGGAATTAAATATGCCGAGATCTTTTTAATGGGATCACCACTTGAAGGATTGTTAGTTGTGGCGATGGAGCAGGCGGTGGCAGCGCCTTTTTGTTCTTCGCGATTGGCTGATGCCGGTGCGCGGGTCATTAAAGTGGAGCGCCCGGAAGGTGACTTTGCTCGCAGTTATGATCACGTTGTCGATGGTGAAAGTGCGTATTTTGTTTGGTTAAATAGAGGCAAAGAATCGATATGTCTCAACATTAAAGACACGAGGGATAGTGATTTATTGAATAAAATCCTCGAAACTGCCGATGTTTTTATTCAAAATCTGGCGCCCGGTGCTGCCGGTCGTGCAGGGTTTGATTCGACGACATTGCGGTCGCGCAACCCGGCGCTCATTACCGTTGATATTTCCGGTTACGGTGAGTCAGGCCCCTACCGGGATATGAAAGCCTACGATTTGCTGGTTCAGTGTGAAACCGGACTGGCCTCGATTACCGGTGCGCCGGAGCAGCCCGGTAGAGTGGGTGTTTCACTGTGTGATATTGCCTGCGGTATGTATGCTCATGCCGCTGTTTTACAGGCGTTATTGGAGCGTCAACAAACGGGGTTAGGACAGGGTTTGTCGGTCTCTCTGTTTGATGCGCTTGCCGATTGGATGACAGTGCCGTTGTTGCATCAGGATTACACCGGCGAAGCACCCAAACGGGTGGGTCTGAACCATCCGTCAATAGCGCCCTACGGCGCGTATACTTGTGGAAAAGGCGATCAAGTCGTCATCTCTATTCAGAATAATAGAGAATGGCAGAGTTTTTGCGAGGGAGTATTGGAACGTCCGGAGCTGTTCGATAATACCCTCTACGTAAACAATCCTGAACGGTGTAAAAATCGCAGGTTATTAGACGATGAAATCAATAGCGTGTTCAGCGTGCTTAACAGAGATGAGCTGATCAGACGTTTGCAACGTTCAAAAATTGCGTTTGGATCGGTAAATACAGTAGAGGACTTATCGAACCATGCTCAGCTGCGTAGAGCCCGTGTTACAACACCGTCAGGTGAGGTAGAACTTGTTGCTCCACCTGTTATTTTTGCCGGAAAAAGAGCAGATCTGGGTTCTGTT
>CAYNZI010000142.1:0-6552 GCA_964401565.1 uncultured Spongiibacteraceae bacterium | reverse complement strand
GCGCTATAGCCAGACAATGAAGCACTTAATGTTCCGAGCTTAATGTCCTGAATGTATTTGATCCACAGTGACTTGTGGTCCAATTTCTCTTCTGATTGCCAGGGGCCGTCATAGGCTTTGTGCTGAACAATACCGGTTAATGTACCGTCAGTCACGGCGATGCTGCTGCCAACCGCCAATCGTTGCCAGCCGTTGCTACCGCCCTCCATGGAGATAAAGTTTTCTTCAAAACGATCGATGCTATGCATTTGTGATCGTCCGGCCATTGAAAAGTCCCCTGAACTGGCGCTGTAAGTACCTTTGCTGTAGTCGATGCGTTCGACGGTCTCTGGGATTAACCCATTAACATCCAAATAGCCCTGGCCGTGGCCATGTGAGCGTAAGTTCATTGGGACGCCGTCGATGCTATTGGCAAAATCGGTACCGTGATCCAGGTTAAAACCGCGCATAAAATACTGGTTGGCTTTACCGGAGCCAGAATGTTGCACCGCGACCATACCGGGAACAGCTTCTAGTAACTCGGCGACCTGTAACAACGGCCGAATAGCCAAGTCGGCGCCTCCCACCGAGCCTTCACTGGCCGCTCCGGCTTCACCAATTTGGTGAGCTGCTCGGCCAAAAATGATGGTCTCTTCGATCAACGACGCTTGTTCAACGCCCGACTCCTGCGCCAAGGTTAACAGTGGAACCAGTGTCAACGGTACAACGATTAGTGTGAGTGCATTTTTTGTGAACATTGAGACCATTTTTTGTATTACGCCGATTTAGAAGGAAGTATTAATAGAGTGTTTAGTATTTTTCTGGAGAGGAATCCTACGCTAACCTGGCATGACCCATCAACATCAACAGGCGTGAAAATGGTTACTAAATTGTAACCATTGTGCGTTTTGATGGTGAGATGATGGCCAGTCTGACGGAGCTACCATTCTCAATTGATGGGTACTTACCCGCAAATGAAAAATTAATTTCTATTACAGGCAAATAATCATAAGGTCTCAGGGAGGGGTGTTACATTTGTATGGGAAATCCTCGGCATCCCTAGTTAGAACGCACGCTGAGGAGGTAAGCAGAGTCAAACACAGGCATTATTTTATAGCCCTTCTGAATCTTACGCTCTATGAAGTGACATCGTCCGCATCGCGGGATAGGATATGACATAGCTATAAAGTTGAAACGGGTGCTGAAATAATAAAACTAATTTGGAGAAAAAAATGGCTGAAGCTATGACATCCCCTTCCGGTTCGATTGACAAAGAGGCGCTGCGCCAAAAATACGCGGAAGAGCGGGATAAGCGATTGCGGGCAGAAGGAAATGACCAGTATGTCGAAATCAAAGGCCAGTTGGGGCATTATCTCGAAGACCCCTATGTGCCGGTGCAGGAACGAGCTCCCCTGCGTGATCATGTCACGGTAGCTGTCATTGGCGGCGGCTTTTCGGGCATTGTTACCGGTGCACGGCTCGCTGAAGCCGGTGTTTCAGATGTACGAATTCTTGAAAAAGGCGGTGATTTTGGGGGTGCCTGGTACTGGAATCGTTACCCTGGCGCGCAGTGTGATACAGCGGCGTTTGTCTATTTGCCCCTGCTGGAAGAAACAGGTCACATGCCGTCTGAAAAGTATGTTCATGCTCCGGAAATTCTTGAACAATGCCAGCGCATTGGCAGTCAGTACAAACTTTACGACAATGCGCTGTTTCACACTCAGGTTACAGAACTCAGCTGGCAGCAAGACGGGAGTTGCTGGTTGATAAAAACTGATCGTGGTGATGAATTTACAGCACAGTTTGTCAGTATGGGTACTGGGCCGCTGCATGTGCCGAAGCTACCAGGTATTCAGGGGATTGAATCCTTTAAAGGCCATAGTTTTCATACCAGTCGCTGGGATTACGACTATACAGGGGGTGATCCCTCGGGCGCCCTTATGGAAAAACTGGCTGACAAGCGGGTTGCCATCATTGGCACAGGGGCGACGGCAGTTCAATGCATTCCGCATTTGGCGAAAGCCTGCCAGGCGCTTTATGTCTGTCAGCGCACACCGTCGTCCGTCGATGTTCGTGATAATCACCCCATCGACCCGTCGTGGTTCAAAGACATTGCTACGCCGGGTTGGCAGCAGAGGTGGCTTGAAAATTTTACAGCTAATCAGACCGGACAGCCGGCGGAGGAAGATCTGGTACAAGACGGATGGACTGCGCTTGGTAAAAGGGTTCGCGAGAAGATAAACCAGCTCGATCCTGAAGACATGACTCTCGATAATATGATGGCGGCCTATGAAGATTCGGATATCGAAAAGATGGAAGGTGTTCGTGCGCGGGTAGATACGATCGTTAACGACCCAAACACGGCGGAAGACCTGAAACCCTGGTATCAACAGCTGTGCAAACGGCCCTGCTTTCACGATGACTATCTCGGCGCCTACAACGAACCGGCCTGTCATCTGATCGATACAGATGGCAAAGGCGTCGAGAGGATCACCGAAAAAGGTGTTGTTGTTGCAGGTCAGGAATATGAAGTGGACTGCATTATTTATGCTTCGGGCTTTGAGGTGGGAACCCCTTTTGAACGCCGGTCCGGCTACGACACAATGGGTCGCGACGATCTCAGGCTTTCAGATTACTGGGCCGGCGGGATGCGAACAAAGCATGGAGTTCATATTCATGGCTTTCCCAATCTGTTTATTGTTCAGGCGGCTCAGGGGGCTAACCTGATTTCAAATTATCCGCACAATCTCACGGAATGTGGCAACACCATTGCGATGATGGTAAAGCATGCCCTCGACAATGGTAGTAGCGAAATTGAGGTCACCAAGGAAGCTGAAAATGCATGGATTGAGTTGTGTCAAAAGGCGCCGCCAATGATGATTGGATCAACCGATTGTACTCCCGGTTATTACAATAATGAAGGGAAGGGCTGGGACGATGGCAGTGGCATTATTGCGGCCACCGGCTATCCAGCAGGGCCGGTTGCTTATTTCAAATACCTCGATGAATGGCGATCTTCCGGTGGTTTTGATGGTGTTGAGTTCAAACAGGGGTGAATGGCAAAGATCAGTTCGGTGCTGTTTCAGGTTTTCTCAGTGCTAGATACTTAAAAATCCGTAGCCTAGATGTTAGCCGTCTGCGGCCTGGGGTGTTTTCTACCAGGAAAGAATGTCCTGGTTAATTATTGGCCGGGCATGCGATTGAATAAGATAACCTATTAACTTTTATATGCAGGACTAGAGACAATGCCTAAGGCCAGTGAAATTAAAAAGAACGCCGCCCTCGATTACAAGGGCAAAACGTATATGGTAAAGGATATAGAGCGTTCCGTACCGCAGGGTCGTGCCGGTGGTAGTATTTACCGTATGCGTATGTACGATGTGGTCAGTGGCCACAAAATTGATGAGACGTTTAAAGATTCTGATATTTTGAACTTTGCCGACTTGATTCGCAAAGATGTCATGTTTTCGTACATCGATGGCGATGAATATGTATTTATGGACAATGAAGATTACACGCCCTATAACTTTACTAAAGAGTCCATCGCTGATGAAGCTCTTTTCATGAATGAAACCACTGAAGGTATTCGTGTGCTGATTGTTAACGATATGCCCGTAAGCATTGAACTGCCTGTTTACGTAGAGCTGGAAATTACTGAAACGGACCCTTCCATTAAAGGCGGCTCCGCTACCTCTAGAACTAAACCTGCGTTGTTAACAACCGGTTTAACCATACAAGTACCTGAGTATATCTCTACCGGCGATAGCATAAAAATCAATGTCGAAGAGCGTAGTTTTATGAGCCGTGCCGACACAAAATGATTTCAGATCATTCAGTGCCGGGTAACGGGCTCAGATTTAATCTCGTTATGCCGGTGTGCTCTCCCATTACCCAACTGATTTTTTTGACACGTAATCTAATAGGGTCAGATGAAACTTATTCGAAGTAAACACCCGTTTTAGTGATATCTGTAATTGGCACACTTGAGACTACAAGCCTCGATCGATTCGGGGCCTTTTTTATACGGCTATTGAACCGGAACCGGAAACAGGCGAGGGATTAAAAATGAGTGACTTCCTGGTTTGACCCAAGGCCGTCAGAAAAAACATCTCTTTAGGAAAATCTGGCAATAGTGGTTTAGGCAATATACGGCTACTTGTACACAGCACGAAATTCTTTCTGCACTTTCTGAAATTTGAATGTATATTCTGTTTTCGCCATAAAATACCTAAGAACTTTCAGTAACAAGCTTCAAAATATGAATAACTTTGAATACCTGATGTCGACCCTGCGCAATCAACATCACCCTTGTATATCCCGTAACCACACGGTAAAGTGTAATTGAATTTTTTCAATATACTCAAGGAACATGTATGTCCATAAAGAAACTCTCTCTGGTTACTGCTGTAGCCGTATCTCTGGCTGCCCCGATTGCACAAGCTGACGCTGGCGTAGGCGCAGGTATCACTTATGTCTTCGGTAAAGGTGTTGCCGTCGGCCTGAAACTCTTCACAAACGATGAAGAAGACAAAGCTGTTGGCTCAGTTGGTTTAGACTACGTGATTAAATCTGGAGCATGGCGTCCGAATGTTGGTGTCGGTTACCTAGGTGATAACATCTATGGCGATGTGAACGCAGGGTACAATTACAAGACTGGCGAGTGGGACTTCGGTATTGGTGTAGGGGCTACAGATACGGAGGACGATAAGCGTGACCCAGCTCCAACTCCGGAATCAGATCCATACTTAACTTAATTCAACTGACTCCGAAATGGAAAGGTGCTTTATGCACCTTTTTTTGTGCCTGCTATTGGCACAGCAGTGACTACCAATGAATATTATCACTGTAGTCGCTACCTGATTTTTAGAAGGCAGCTAGGTTATTTTATCTCAGGAAGAAATTACCACAGTAATTTGGGTGCATGCCTATATGAAGCTAAGGCCGGAATCAAACTGGAATGGCGTCAAAGTCGGTGGATTTCAAGTAGCCCTACAGATTGTTTAAGTCTGCCAGCTAACATCAGGCTTCCAGTCAGTAATCCACTCTGGAATATCACTGGCGGGCATGGGTTTGGCAATGCCATAACCTTGTGCCAGCTCACACCCCAGTTTTAATAGGACCGTGCCATGTTCAATGGTTTCAACACCTTCAGCAATCACGTCGCGCTTAAATGATTTGGCTAAGGCTATGACGCCTTCAATAATGGCCAAATCATCAGCGTCATCCAGCATATCACGCACGAAGCTTTGGTCTATTTTAATCATGTGCGCTGGCAGCCGCCTGAGATAAGTGAGTGATGAATAACCGTACCAAAGTCATCCAGTGCAAAACGTACACCTAGCTCGCGGCAAGCATTCATTGTGCCAGCCACTTTACTCATGTCGCTTAAGGCGCTAGTTTCCAGTATTTCCAATTCTAAACAGCGCGGGCTTACTTCAGGATGAGCGGTCAATAATTCTGCTAAGCGAGTGACGAAGTTATCCTGCTGTAATTGATAGGCACTAACGTTGACACTGATAGGGAGGTGTATCCCTACGATTTTCCATTGGTTTATTTGGGACAATGCCGTATCTATAACCCATTCACCAATCTCTAGACTAATGGCGTGGCCTTCTATGGCAGGTAAGAAATCTAAAGGTGGGACTAAACCACGGACAGGATGTTGCCAGCGTATCAATGCCTCTACGCCTATCACTTCGCCAGTGTCCATATTCACCTTGGGTTGATAGAACAGTACGAACTCTCGCCGTTTCAAAGCTGCACGAATATTCCCGAGGCTTTTTCGTTGAATTGTGACCGCTTTATCCTGTGCCGTATCAAAGAAACTATAACGGTTTTTACCTGCTTGTTTAGCCGCATACATGGCTTGGTCAGCGTGTCGCACGAGCTGGTCTGCATCGACATCATCTTGTGGATAAAGGGTGATACCAATGCTCGCGGATACTTGTATTACAGCATCTCCCACAATAATGGAGGTAGCAGCAGCCTTCATCAGCCGCTCTAACACAGGTTCACAATCTTCAACTTTGGCCAAATCTGCCAATACCGCGACAAACTCATCACCACCAAAACGTGACAGCGTATCACCTTCACGTAAGGCGTCTTTCATGCGTTGTGAGAGTGAAATAAGCAACTCATCCCCTATATCATGGCCGTAGGTGTCATTAACAGCTTTGAAACCATCTAAATCCAGAAACACAACCGCTAAAGACTGCTGGTGGCGTTGGCACTGCAACATGGCTTGACTTAGGCGGACTGCGAGTAATACACGGTTAGGTAGATTGGTCAGTGGTTCGTAATGGGCGCTGCGTTCCAGTTGGCTCTGATACTCTTTCATTACTGTAATGTCTGAGCACATTGTGACGTAATTTTTTATGACACCATTTTCATCATGCACCACACTAATATTTTGAAGAATGGCGAAGACTTCGCCATTTTTTCGGCGATTCCATACCTCACCTGACCATTGGCCTGTGGGGTTGATTGTTTTTCACATATCGGCATAAAATTCTGATGAATGTATGCCGGACTGCAACATACGGGGGTTCTGGCCGATCAACTCTTCACGTGAAT
>CAYNZI010000141.1:2947-6573 GCA_964401565.1 uncultured Spongiibacteraceae bacterium | reverse complement strand
CCCAGTTTAACCGCCCTGAACACCATCATCATCAGTCTGGCAGTGCCGGCGCGCAGTGTGCCAACTGTCACATGCCTGAAACGACTTATATGGTGGTCGATCCGCGCCGGGATCATAGTTTAAAAATTCCAAGGCCTGATTTATCGGCCCAACTGGGGGTACCTAACGCCTGTAATCAGTGCCATCTCGACAAAACAATCGAGTGGAGCCTTGAACAGTTCAAACAATGGTATCCGGGCCGGGCTGAGCAACCAAGCTACGCGCATCTATTTATGGCGGGTCAGCAGGGGGTTGCACAAGCATTACCACAATTGGCGGCTCTCGCCGATGATTCTGCGCAGCCGGCTATAATCCGGGCATCGGCATTGCAGTTGTTGGGTAACTACCCTAATCAATACGCTATGAATACAGCGATTGTCCAATTGGAATCAACTGACCCTGAGGTAAGGTTGGCGGCGCTGCGAGTGATGGCAGGGTCCAGTCTCCAGCAACGTATGACCCATCTGTGGCCGCTGCTTAATGATCCTGTCAAAGCGATTCGCCTTGAGGCTACTCGATTAATGGCCGGTGTCGGTTTGCCGGGAACAATGAAGGCCGCTCTGGACAAGAGGCGTCAGGCACTGCTGGATGCAGCGCTCGAAGAATACATTGATTCACTTGCGCATAACGCTGACTCGCCTTCCGGGCAGATGCAGTTGGGAGTTTTGTATCAGGCTCTGGGCCAAACCGGAAAAGCCAGAGAGGCTTACCTTCACGCATTAAAAATTGAACCGTATTTTACCCCCGCAATGCTTAATTTGGCGGACTGGTATCGATCTCAAAGGCAAGATCAACAGGCTTTGCCGTTACTCTTGAGGGCTGTGGATTTGGTGCCTGATAGCGTTGGGGCTAACTATGCAACAGGCTTGCTTTACATTCGTCTTGGGGATTTAGACAGAGCCAGTCAGTATCTAAAAATGGCTGCCGGATTGGCACCAACTGTTGCACATTATAGTTATGTTTATGCCGTGGCTCTTTATGAGAATGGTAAGCGGGACTGGGCGATAACTACGCTCAAGCAGACGTTGAAGCGTCATCCGGGTCATATTGATATTTTGTCGGCGTTGTCGGGCTATCTGAATGAAATGGGTCATACTGACGAAGCGAAAAAATACACGGGTCAACTACCCCGACCCGCTACTCGGTAATTCGTTGATAGGTGGTTTGGATAATGTGGATGAAACCCTGAAGCTACGCACAGGTGTTCATCCACAGGGTGCGGTTCTGACGTTACTCTACGGTGAAGGTTAACCCCGCATTGTTTTGCAGGCGCTCAATAAGGTTAGGGCCCATTGCAGAGGCCGGAGTTAATATGCCGCCCGATGAGTCGCTGGGTGTTTTCAGCAAGCTGATCGCAGATTCGGCAATCATCTTGCTCGTAGATCCATAACCGGGATCCATGTCACCCTGAACACTGACACGAACGGATTCGCCTTTGTCGTTTTCACCAACAAACAGTATGTCGTAAAAACCCGCTTCACGTTGTTCTTTGGTAGGGCCTTCGCCGGGCTGGGTTTGGTCGTTAGCCATTGATTTGTCGGATGCTACTGCCTTGGCAATGGCCTCGCCTTTGTCGCCAGGTCCGGTGATGATCATTTCATCGTAGACGAAATTTGAACCGTATTGGTGCTCTAACAAAAAGTTGGAACGATGAATATTTTTAGTGTTGATGGTTGCCATTACAAAGGGTGCAACCCAGCTTTCAACACTGTCGTCATAGATAGGTTCTGCGCCGGAGGGCTGATCTGCCCCGATAAATCCTGGCGTGAGTGCAAAAGGATTGACTAGCACGCTAATGATCTCAGGGTCTTTTGCGGCAGCGGCCATGGTTGCCTTGAAGCTGGCTAGCGTACCTCCAGACCACCCGCCTTCAAAACCTCTAACTCGGCCTTTCGCGCAAGCAACGGGCTGTCCCAGTTTTTGGGTAGCGACTTGTTGTAAAAAGAACACGCCAAGATCGAAGGGAATGGAATCGAATCCGCATGAAAAAACAATTCTCGCACCGGTTTTTTTGGCGGTTTCATGGTGAGCGTCGATCATCTCACGCATCCATCCAGGCTCTCCACACAAGTCTACATAGTCGGTGCCAGCCGCTGCGCATGCGGCGACCAGTTCATTGCCATAGAGTTGGTAAGGCCCGACGGTCGTCAGCACGACCGAACAGCGCTCAACCATCGATTTAACCGAAGAGGCGTCGGCGGCATCGGCGACAATTAGCGGTAGCTCAGCAGGAATACCCAGCTCGTCACGTACCGATTCCAGTTTGGATTGGCTACGCCCTGCCATGGCCCAGCTTATATCGCCATTAACACCGTACTGCCGGTTGAGATAGTCCGCAACTAAGCGTCCGGTATAACCAGTGGCGCCGTATACGACGATGCCGAATTCCCGCTCATTACTCATGGTTTTTCCTTTCAGTGGTTCACTTGGAGTTGCTCGCAGCATACCTTGTTGATACAACGGAGCCAACTGCACACAGTAACTATTCATTGTTGAGGTTCAGTGCAGGGAGATGTAGTACAATTTCATCGGGCGGTTCTCTGTGCTCCCTTCAGTGCCGTGTGGACAATCATAGGGCTTGTGAGCCGCTGAGAGCGAGTTGTAATATTTGTTAATTGAAGTTAGACGATACTATCGAAAGGTTATTAAATGTCGAAGAGTTTTGAAATTCAGGGGATGATCCACTCCATCGGTGAAACAACCGAATATGGCAACAATGGATTTACGAAAAGAGAGTTTGTTCTTAAGTTGACAGGAGAGGGAGAAAATAGCGCCTATCCGAACTATATAGCGTTAGAGCTTATTAAAGACAAATGTGCCCTGATGGATGGATACAGCATCGGCGACGAGATAAGTGCTCAATTTAATCTGTCTGGTCGTCTCTGGTCGGCTAATGGCAAGCCCGAAAAATGTTTCACGAGTCTACAGGCGTGGAAGGTTGACAGTATGGGATCGCAGGCCAATGATTATGATCAAATGCCGCCTCCAGCTTTTGACCAGGGCCAGGGTATGTCAAACTTCGATGACGATATCCCCTTCTGAATATTGTCTGCTGTTACTTGATTAGGTCATATTTGAAACTTATTTTTTAAAGAAAAGCCAGTCTTGTATAATCCGGCGAAATAGCGATAATAATGGCGAAATTTACTCGGATGGCAGCCCCTATTGTGGCTAGCAGAGGATATCCAGGTATTCCAGGCGGGCAATTTTCTCCCATCGTATTCAATTCAGGTGCTCTGTAAGCGACACGGTTGTGTCGCATATCGCTATGACCCAAGCCGTTCCTAACGCTAATGCCAGTAACCCGCGCATGATTCGCTTTTTGGCGGAGCTAGAGGTCGCCGGTGAGCCGATATCTCACACTCACTTCGCTGAGCGTTTGGCGCAATTGATCGATTTGTCGGACTCGCTCAAACTCTCAGTCACCCACAGCAGCATGCGGGAATTAACATTTGAGCCAGTCCCGGTATCAGCGGATGCCATAAAAGAAGAGTTTCTGCGGGTGCATGCAGTGATTGTTGAGGGCATTCTCAACAGTTTTACTGACGGCGGCCAGTGGCAGTGGGCGCAATTGCCGAGTTCTGACG
>CAYNZI010000141.1:0-2937 GCA_964401565.1 uncultured Spongiibacteraceae bacterium | reverse complement strand
TGACGCTCTGTTATTACCAGGGCCGGAGGATGCACTAAAGCCTTTTCTGGATTTTTATAGACTTCACCAAACACAAATGAGCTCGAAAGTAAAAGGCCTTCGCTCCCACGTCCGTGATGCAGCGGCGGGGTTATCAGTGGAATTGGCCCAGTTGGCTCAGCTTGATTTGGTGTTGGCAGACGCACTGGCAGTGCCATCCCGTCGTTTTCTCGCGAGCGTTGAGCCACTGTTGCGCAAACGTTTTGAGCCCTTGCTGGCCGATGCTCAGTCGATACCCACTGCTGAGCAAACAGATGATAATGGTTTGATGCCT
The DNA here is from genome assembly GCA_964401565.1 of uncultured Spongiibacteraceae bacterium. GTDB lineage: Bacteria > Pseudomonadota > Gammaproteobacteria > Pseudomonadales > Dasaniaceae > Oceanicoccus. Next base: position 2,624 of record CAYNZI010000141.1, on the reverse strand, counting down.
CTATACAACCGTCTGTGTGGCGAATTGCAATCACTATTGCTAGCCGAGGTGGAGGTTCATTTACTACCCGTCTTAGGTTTGGTTGAAGCTATTGATGATGAGATTAAATAAAACACTATGAGTAGATTGCTTTTTGGAATCGCCTTTATTTTAGGCGCCGCTGCCATTGTATGGATGACAGCGAACTTTATTGACGCGAATATATTGGCGTTAGGGGTAACTCTGGTTATTGGTGGGGTCTATTGCATAGGGTTTATCGAGTTGTTGCAGTTCAGGCGAGCGACCTCGACGCTGACTACAGCGCTTAGTGAGTTGCGTGAGCCGATTGCCTCATTAGACAGTTGGTTATCTGGTATCGACGCAACATTACAAAACCCTGTTCGTCTGCGAATTGAGAGCGATCGTGTTGGTTTGCCAGCGCCGGTATTAACTCCGTATCTTGTTGGCTTGCTGGTGATGCTGGGACTGCTCGGGACTTTTATCGGCATGATAGATACCTTAAGCGGTGCGGTCTTTGCTTTGGAAGGTAGTACTGAGTTGCAGGCCATACGTGAAGGACTGGCGGCGCCAATTAAGGGTTTGAGTTTAGCGTTTGGGACATCAGTTGCCGGTGTGGCTGCGTCGGCTATGTTAGGGCTCACCGCCACTTTGAGCCGACGTGACAGAATGATGGCGACGCGCTCGCTCGACGGAAAAATCGGGACAATATTCCGAAATTTTTCTCTGGCCCATAATCGTCAACAAACTTACAGCGCAATGCAGGCACAAGCCCAAGCGTTACCTGAAGTCGCCCTGCAGCTTCAAACAGTTGCCGCGAGTATTGCTCAAATGGGGGATGCCCTCAGCGAAAAACTTATTGAGAACCAAGACCAGTTTCACCAGTCAGTTACCACCGCCTATACCGCTTTGGCGGCGTCGGTTGATGAGTCTCTGGCGAATAGCTTGGCTGATAGTGGTCGCCAGGTAGGGTTGAGCATCAAACCGATAGTGGCAGATACAATGGCTGAGCTCGCCAGGCAAGCGCAGGAGACTCAGCAACAGTTAACAAACAGTGCTCAGCAACAGCTTGCAACGCTAACGGCTAGTTTTAATCAAACGAGCGATGAAGTCACACAGGCGTGGAAAGACGGGCTCACTGCCCATGTGCAATCGAATGACGTATTGGTCAGTGGTATGGATACTTCGTTGAATGCTTTCAGTCAGAAGTTTGAGGGTCTGGCAGAATCGATGCGTGAAGAATTTGGACGTTCGTCTACGTCATGGTTAGAGCGACAGGAAGCTAGTGACAAACAGAAACTAGAACAGTGGGAAAAATCCTTCGATCAGCTGCAAAGCACGGCGTCTGCGAAATTGACTGAAACATCCAGTGTATTAGCCGCCGAACTTAAAGAGGTTAGCGACATACAGCAGGTATTCTTTTCTGCCGTCACTAAAAACTTCGGCACAATGTCTGAGCAATTGGCATCTCAGTGGCAGCAAGTAGGCGAGAATATGACTCAGCTCTCAACCACCATGGGGCGTGAACTGAGTGCGCTCAGGGATGTTGAGGACAGTCGGGCCAAAGCGGCTGTAGGCAAATTGGAGAGTTTGGAAGCTACGTTCTCCGCTCATATTGCTAATTTGGGGCGTGAATTAGAAGAGCCAATGACGCGACTCATTCAAACGGCCTCCGAGACACCAAAGGCCGCCGCCGATGTTATTGCAAAACTGCGTGATGAAATTTCAAATAACTTAGAGCGTGACAACCAAATGCTCGAAGAGCGTCACCAATTAATGGAGCGACTCGGAACACTGTCAAATACTCTAGAGCAAACATCAACACAGCAGCGTGATGCGGTAGAGCAATTGATCAATACCTCAACCGGCGTGCTTGGCGAGGTGGGTGTGCAGTTTACCCGTCACCTTGATACCGAAGTGGCTAAACTCTCAAATGTGGTCGATCACTTCAGTGGCAATGCGATTGAAATGTCGAGTCTTGGCGAATCTTTTAACCTTGCGGTCAAACTTTATAGTGAATCCAATAGCGAATTGATCGAGCATCTTAATCGTATTGAACTGGCAATGGAAAAATCCAATAGTCGCAGTGATGAACAGATGGGGTATTACGTAGACCAGGCCAGAGAGATTATTGATCAAAGCCTGTTGTCGCAGCGAGAAGTCTTCGATCAATTGCGTCAATTAGGTGGGGCCAAGGCGCCCACTGTTGCTGAGCTGAGCTAATGGAAGAACTGGATGAAGGCATATCTCAAGATACGCCGGTATGGGCCATTTTTGGTGATCTTATGGCCGGTTTGGTCGGCGTTTTTGTATTGCTATTGGTGTGGACGCTGGGTATTCAAGTAGAGCTTTCGCAGTCACTAGAGCTGGAAATCCAAAAACGCCAGGCCGAAGAACAGCGTCGAATGGCTCTTGAAGAAGCGCTGGCCGAGCCGTTGGCGACCGGTAGGGTGACGCTAAGAAATGGCCGTATCGGCATAAGCGGTAGTGTCTTGTTCGCAACCAACTCCGATCAACTGCAGGCAGACGGCCGAGCGTTATTGCAAACCTTGGTCGCACCGTTGCAAGTTTATCTGGGAGAGCGAGATGAAATGCTGATGGTCAGTGGTTTTACCGATGACGAGCCG
>CAYNZI010000140.1:5447-6573 GCA_964401565.1 uncultured Spongiibacteraceae bacterium | reverse complement strand
TATTGTTTGTGCCGGCCTCCTACGCCATAATGTTCAGTGATTAATCTTTTTGGTTACAGAAGTGGGAGTTTCACACAGGTTTGCTAAAGACTAATAGCGACCGAACAACCGTAGCTGCAACCTATGGCAAGCCGCTTAAGAGAACTACTCTGGGCATGACGACTGCGGCTCAACCAACATCACTGTACCTTCTACGCCAACAATGATGCACAGCTCTTTCGCTGCAATGGTTTCAACGCCAGCATCACTACTAAGGCGCGCGTTCCAATTGACACCAGAATAGCGGATTTTTCCACTGTTTCGATTAATGTCGCTCGCGACCGGCACCTTTAGACCTATCATGTCGCTACTGGTATCGGGACCACCACCTGCGTTTTGAAAATTTTTGAGTGGTTTCCAAAGCACGACTGCAAGGATGGCCGTGCACGCACCAGCGGTGAAAATTTCCGATTCCCATCCACTGACAACACCTAAACCGGAAAGCGCGCCGGTAATAAATGCAGCAAGACCAAAAAACAGTAATGGACCACCCAAACCCAATACAGCCAATTCAATAACCAGACTTACACCTCCTATTAAATAGAAAGTTTGGTCGTGGTTATCGAGAAGATATTGAATGATGTCCATAGTTCACCTTTAGCTTTCGGTTTTTGTCTCACCTGCGCCTAATTGTAAGCTGGTAGAAACAGCTATGGCCTGCGCAACAGTACTGGCGATATTATCGCCAGTTTTTCCATCGGTTAATACCACCGTACTTTCAGCGGCAATGGCCTGATGCGCCCTAATTGCGTCTTGAGCCAGAGTCAGTGTAACCGCGGCTTGACCCTGCTCTGAGTTGGCAGCTTCACCCACCACATCTAACGCCTGTGCCTCAGCTCTGGCAACGAGTGTTATAGCTTCGGATTTACCGGTTGCCTCCAGCACTTGCGATGTCTTGCTGGCTTCAGCGGCTAGTACCTGTTCGGCCTTGGCCGCTTCTGCATCGAGTACACGGGCCTGTTTGTCACCTTCTGCGCGAGTAATGGCCGCACTCTTCACACCTTCAGCGGTAAGTATCACTGACCGTTTTTCACGCTCGGCGGTCATCTGCTTTTCCATATCTTCACGTATGGACTGGGGTGGAGTG
>CAYNZI010000140.1:0-5437 GCA_964401565.1 uncultured Spongiibacteraceae bacterium | reverse complement strand
TAGAGATCCTGAAGTTTGGCATGAAATAAGGCATCGGATTATTAATAAATTAAAGTATGGTATGGGGAGGAGTGATATCTTTAATTTCGTAACGTGTGACCATGACACCCCAGGGTGTTGTTGCTTCGGTCATCGCACCTAATATTTTTGCGTTAATGGCATCGCGGCTCTGAAAACATTCATCCAATTCCATTTCACCAATAGCGTTTCTCATCGTGGTCATAGCTAGCTGCACTACCGATACTTTGTAGTCGGTAATGTTGTTGGTAGCGGCTGCCGCATCAGTGACCTTCATGAACAAAATACCGTCTAACAATAAAGTGATGTTATCTTTAGTGATGGCTGCCTGGGCACTGATATCCAATGACTGCTCTTTCAAATTGCGGTCGGCTGCGACAGTTTGGATAAACGGAATGATAAAGTTTAAACCGGCAGTCAGCGTTTTGTCATATTTGCCGAGGGTGTAAATAACATAACCCCGATTTTGTGGTACAAAATGGATGCCTTTCTTAAGGGTATAGAGGACAACAATGGCAAGCCAAAGTAGTGGGCTTGTCAGCAGTGGTTGTAAATTTTCCATGAACAGCTCCTCAGTTTTTCATTAATGTCGCGGTGGCTATCATCTCATGTTTGAGGTGATAGCAGAGGTTGATATGGCAGGAAAGTTCACTTTATTTTTCTGGCCGTACACATCTCAAACCGACTGCATCCCACAATCTATAACACGGCATTGGGACTTCTTACTGGGTAATGAAAAACAACACGACCCAATTTACGAAACTGCGGACTCGTGTTTAACCTTTTTGGCGTCAAGTTGCCAAAGGCTTGAAAAGAACGCCAAAGCCAACATGACAACCAGCATAAGACCGGATGAAATCATTAATGCGATCTTGGGCCCTACTTGCTCAACCAAAAATCCGCAGAATAACGCGCCGATCGGCCCGGCGCCCATGAAAGAGAACGAATGAAATGCCATCATTCTTCCTCTTTGGCCTTCGGGGGCCTGCTCCTGAATAATCGTGCGCGCCATCGTCATGGCCACACCGCCGCAAATTCCCCACGCAAACACACAGGCAACCACCCAGGAAAACCCAAGGCCCAATCCAGAACTCGCCAAGGCAATAGCACCACCAACATGTGCCAACAAAAGAGCCCGGCCCTGGCGATAAATGTCACCGAAACGAAGAAGTACCATAATGGTCGTCACTAATCCTAAAGCATTTGCTGCATTCATCCATGACAACTCAAACGATGCACCTTGATAAACATCGCGAACCAGTAGCGGTAAGGTAACTATGTAGGAGCCCATAAAAAAGATGCCCATAGCGCAGTTTTGGATAACCACTGCTCGCATACTTGGCGACGCCCGAACAGTCTTATAGCCCTCCACAATGGAGGTCAGCACTTCTTTCAATATTCCCTGCGTTTTCGGCTTGGGCGCCGGGTTGGGAATATCAAGACGATAAAACGCATAGACACCAACACACATTGATAAAACCTGAACCATAAGAATGAACGTCGCCCCGGTTCTATCAGCAAACGATGCAGCGACAAAACCCAGCATTTGGACGCCAAATTGGGTCATGCTGGCTTGCAATACACGCCGCTGAATCTGACCATCTGCAACCTGGCTTAGCAGACTATCCCGAGCCGGGGTGACAAATGCCTGCGCACAGCCCATGAAAACAGCAAAGATAACAATACCGCGATAATCCAGATTATCCAGCACAACCATTGAAACTACATAAAGAGGAGCCAATGCCGCACTAGCCTGCGCAATGATGGCGACGCGGCGGCCGCCGTAATGGTCAGCGAGACTACCGCCGACTAACATAAATACCGTGGCGGGAATCAACAGCGCCATTTGTGCCAGCCCGACCATTTTGGGTGATTCGTGCAGCACGATTGTAACCAGCCACGCGAATACCACTGATTGAATGCCTTGGGCAAAAAACCAGGAGCCAGCACCTAATAGGTAGTAATGCAAAGATTTCATCAGGCTGGTGCACGATTAAAGACGGAATCGAAGGATACAGTGTGTATAGAAGGAAGGAAAATATTTGATCGCGTCACCTGCATTCAACTCAAGAGTGAAATGACACGGTTACCTGAAGGGTCTTTACTGCCTCTTTATGGCCCGGACAAAGAGCGCCACATTGGATTCGCGATTTTTGGCGATGGATGAAAACCCTTCTATAACCACGTCTTCCCGATCTGATTGTCGACTGACATCACCCTTACTGATCAATAAACTGGCAGTTCCGTGAACAAACGACCACACCAGAGCGCCTAACTCTACAACCGGCTTATTCAAAAAAATGCCCTGTGTAATCCCTGACTCAATAGTATCCAGCACCACCTGGAAAGACTCTGTACTCGCTTTCTGCAACTCTGGCTCACCCACCGAATCAACGAGGGATGAATCAAAGAAAAGTTGATACTTTTCTGGATGCTGCTCTGCCCAATGAATATAGGCAAGACCCTGTTGAATGAGCAATTGCTCAGGATCATTGTCGACAGTGTTTTTCGCTTCATATACAGCGTCGCGAAGCAGTTCAAATCCATACACAGCGATGGCCACAAACAAATCGCTTTTTGATTTGAAATGACGATAGGGAGCGGTTTGTGAGACGCCTAACTCCCGCGCCAAGCTTCTTAGGCTCAAATTATGAACACTGCTGTTTTTCAAATGTGTGCAGGCCGCATCAATCAACTTCTGTCGCAAATCACCATGATGATATTGTCGAGGGCCGCAATCTAAATGCGTGGAGTCTGGTTGTATCATATTGTATTTATCTTCCCGTTTATTAAGTTTACCCAAGTTATGTTGACAATGTAAACATGCAATGTTTACATTGCTTACATCCGTCCTTAAAAAGCCTCTTTCCTATCGTGATATTACTCCCTCATCGACGTCATCTTTTTGCGATCTTAGCCATGGTATTTTCCATGCAGGGATCCACCGACCCTTTAGCTGTATCAACCATGGCTTTGCGCCACCAAGACAGCTACGTTATCGAACGTGTATACGGTGGTGAACTTTCCTCCAGACGATCCAGTGATATGGGATTTGAAACATCAGGTATTATTGGCAAAGTCCACGTTGACGAAGGTGACCACATTGCCAAGGGCGAAGCTCTCATCTCTCTGGACGACGCGTCGCTGCAGGCGGATATACGTGGAGCCAAAGCTCGTCTGGCCTCAGCCAAAGCCAATTTACAAGCTCAGCGCGCAGAGCTCGAATTAAAAAAAATGACCCTGCAAAGAAACCGGCAACTATTGAAGGAGGGTCATGTATCGGGACAGCGACTGGATGAATTGTCACAACAATTAAATGTCAGCGAAGCGATGTTGCAGGTTGCCCAAACCCAAATATCCCAGGCAAAAGCAGACTTTCAAAAAATCGAGGTCATGCTCAACAAGTCTGTACTCAGGGCGCCTTACGACGCCATTGTTCAACACAGGAGCATTGATGAAGGCAGCATTATCAGCCCGGGGCAAGCCGTCATTCGGTTGCTCGAACGAGGACACATTGAAGCACGAGTAGGCATTCCAGAATCCATGGTCCATCTGCTCAACCCATCGACAACCTACCAGTTTTTAACAAACAGTCAGTCCATTGACGGTCATCTCAAAGCAACGTTACCACGAGTTGATGAAACGACAGGGACGGTGACCGCGCTATTTACACTGGACACAGACCAAGCCTATCTAGGCAGCCTTGCCACCATGCACCTGGCGGTGAGCATCCCCAGTTCAGGTTATTGGGTGCCCATCTCAGCCATTGCAGAAAGTCAGCGAGGTCTTTGGTCAGTTTTAGTATTGGTGGGTCCAGAAGAAAGTGCCACTGTCGAACCAAGATTGGTAGAAATTATCCACCAGGGGAAAAACGCCGTGTTCGTGAGAGGGACATTAATGGACGGTGAACTTATCATACCCAGTGGTGTTAGTCGTGTCGTGTCTGGCCAAACCGTGCGCATCACCAAATGGGAAAAATCCCTTTCTATAACAGGAGATTAAGCCAATGGCCATGCCGCTCAGTAACCTATTCTATCGCCTGCCACGGCTAACTTTTCTCGCTTTAGGCTTTATTGTAATCACCGGCCTGTCTTCTTTGATAAACCTTCCTCGACAGGAAGATCCGACCATGACGGAACGATTCGGGATGGTCGAAACTCACCTTTCAGGTGCTTCTGCTATCCGTGTAGAAGCCCTCATTACTGAAAAAATCGAAACCGGATTACGGGAAATACCCGAGGTTAAAACGATTTCTTCGGTCAGCCGCGCGGGACATAGTTTTGTGACCGTTGAGCTATTCGATTCAGTAGGTGCAGATCAGGTTGATCTAATTTGGTCCGAAATTCGCGACAAGATGAGAGACGTAGAACAACAGCTTCCGCCAGGCACTACCAACCCCTTTGTGGATCCTAACGGACCTGTTGCGGTAACACTTGGCGTAGCCATTACCAGTGATCACACACCTATTTCAGTGCTCGAACGAGTCGCGACTGAGTTACGGGTTCGCCTGGCAACCCTTCCAGGGACAAAAGAGACAGAAATTTTCGGGGAACCTATCCAGGAAATAGTCGTTGAGGTAAACCCCCATGCCATGGCAAGGCTCAATCTCTCTATTGAAACAGTCATTCGCGCCATTGGTGCATCTGACACCAAAATAGCAGCGGGAGGTTATCAATCCGAAAAGAACAATCTTGTTGTTGAAGTAAAAGGGGAGCTCACCTCAATTGAACGCATAGGCGCAATCCCAATTGGACAACACGCCGATGGGCATTTCCTGCGGCTTTCTGATATCGCGGTACTGTCGAAGGCCTATGTCGATCCACCGAAGTCGATTGCGTTGATCCATGGTTCAAGAGGACTACTGGTAGCCACCACCATGGAAACGGGTAGACGAGTCGATCAGTGGTCCGCCCAAGCCAAGAAAATAGTCGATGACTATCACCAAGAACTACCGGCAATGATCAAATTCGAAACCATTATTGATCAAAATCATTACACCAACGAACGACTTTCCACACTGGTCATGAATCTGTTTATGGCGATTGTGCTAGTTCTCATTGCGCTATTTTTTCTCATGGGTTTGCGGGCGGCGCTTATTATTGGCTCAGCTTTGCCACTTACCATGTCGCTAGTTCTAACGGGGTTATATCTTCTCGAAATTCCATTGCATCAAATGTCTATCACCGGACTTATCATTGCTCTCGGATTACTGATCGATAACGCCATTGTCATCATTGAAGAATACAAAATGCAGCGCCGACGAGGCAAACCGTTTGATGAGGCCATCGCCTCTGCGGTTAATCATCTTTTTGTGCCGCTGCTGGCCTCAACGGCAACAACCGCTTTTGCCTTTTTACCCATTGCCTTAACGAGCCTGTAGAAAAACGTTTTACACAAAAACGTCCAATCTCAGGTCTCA
>CAYNZI010000139.1:0-6611 GCA_964401565.1 uncultured Spongiibacteraceae bacterium | reverse complement strand
TCGCCGCGACCGCATCACCCGCTTGCTGTACTGTATCGAACGCGGCCATGACAACTTGAGCTTTTTCCTGGACGGGTAGCAGCTTTACCGTGACCTCGGTAATGACTCCCAACAGGCCTTCAGAGCCCGTCATCAGCGCTAGCAAATCAAAACCACAGGAATCCAAGCCCTCGCTGCCTATGGTGACTAGCTCCCCCTCAACCGTCACCATTTCCACTTTCAGCACATTGTGAACCGTAAGGCCATACTTCAGGCAGTGAACACCCCCGGAGTTTTCAGCAATATTACCGCCAATCGTACAGGCAATTTGAGATGATGGATCCGGCGCATAATACAAACCATAAACGTCGGCAGCCTCACTAATGGCTAAATTGCGAACCCCGGGCTGCAGCCTCGCGGTGCGCGCCAAAGTATCGATTTCCAATATGCGGTTAAATTTTGCCAGCGACAGAACAATGCCATCAGCATTGGGCATGGCTCCTGCACACAGTCCCGTTCCAGCCCCCCTAGCAACCACGGGGATTTGATATTGATGACAAATGCTCATCACCCGCCGCACTTGCGCAATAGTTTCCGGCAACAGCACCAATAAAGGCATCTCACAATACGCGGACAGGCCATCACATTCATACGGCCGTTGTGTTTCAGCGTCGTCGATCACATAGTCGGGGTCGATGAAATCAGAAAACATCGACACCAACTCTCGCTGGCTTGGTTTATTCGTCTTGCTCATGCAGTTATACCCATGCTGGTACTGAAAAATAACACCAATCACTACTTGTCATTGTCTACTGGATCTGGAAAGGCGGCTTACTCACCCAATGTCATACCGCCACTGAATCAATACATCTATACTAACGGATGAACATTATTACCTGCCAATAATAGATTAAACGACCTGCTCAGACCAACCCCGCCAGCGATTCTACGTCTATATGGAATATTCTTTCGGCGATATCGGTCGATTGGTATTTTAAGTACAGGAAAGTATGTGCAAAAGGCAACAAATTCTGTTATTTATCTAAGCCAACAGCCTTGGAGGTTATTATGACAAAAAAAGAAGAATCCGAAAAACCATCCGCCTCGTTTAATGACTGGGTTGGCCAATGGGAACGCGCTGTCGACAAATTCTCTAACCAGTTTATGGGTACCAGTGAATTCAGCCAATCTATGAATTTGATGCAGAATATGCAATTGGAGTATCAGCGAGCATTTGGCGAGCAAATGGCCAAACAACTCGCCAATTTCAATATGCCCAGCAGAGACGATATTCTCGAACTCAGTGAAGTTATTCGCGATATGGATCGCCGGATGGCACGCATAGAAGCCAGTATCAACAAGTTGGAAAAAGGACAAAACAGCGGTGTTAAAAAGAAATCCACTGCGCCTCCTCGCACAAAGCGCCCACCCACCAAAAAGGCATAACTCCTTCGTACAACCGTATTACCGCAATAATAATATAAAAGGTGTGATTCTTATGAGTGCCGCGACAAAGAAAGAAAAGAAGATCACGGACCAGATGCGTGAGCTTGTCGACAAGACTATACAGAGGGGTGTTAAAGGCATTCAATTTGCTCGCTCCGGAAAGGCCAAGGTCGGACAAAGCCCCAAAGATCTGATTTATGATCGAGGCACGCTCAAACTCTATCATTATCACCCGATGTCAGACGAAGTTTACCGCATTCCGGTCATATTGGTCATGGCGACGACGAACAGGGGTTACATCTTCGATTTGCTGCCCGGCCAGAGTATGGTGGAATACCTTCTCAAACGTGGATTTGATGTTTACATGATTGACTGGGATCCTCCCATGCCGTCTGAGCGGGGCTTGTCACTGGCGGACTATACTCAGGATTTCATCCCAAGCTGTATCGAACGTGTGCAACAAGAATCCGGAGAAGAAGACGTCAATATTATCGCCTATTGCATGGGCGGTGTGTTGTCGTTGATTTACGCCGCAACCCATCTCGACGGCCCGGTGAAAAACCTTGCCTGCTTGACCACTCCGGTGAACTGGCAGGAAATGGGCTTATTCAGCAACTGGTCAAATCAGGAACACCTCAACCTCGACAAACTGGTCGAAACCCTTGGGGTTATTCCCGCTGATTTCATTGAGCGCTCTTTTTCAATGCTGCGGCCGGCGGCAAAAACAGCAGGGCAACTGCGATTATGGGATCAAATGTGGAATGACGAATTCGTTACAGCATACCGTGCCTTCGAACGTTGGGGCAACGAGACGATCGGCTTGCCTGGAACCTATTATAAAGATACAACCAAAGAGCTGATGTGGGGCAATAAACTGTTCACCGAAGAGCTGGTCGTGGCCGGTAAATCAGCAAAACTGTCCAGCATTAAAATCCCGATCATACACGTTGTCGCCGAGCATGATCACATAGCGACTTACGGGGCAACAAAGCCGCTATTGGAATTAGTCGGGGCGGAAGACAAAGAAGAAGTCGTTTTAAAAGGCGGGCACGTCAGTCTCATTGCCGGACCCAATGCAGTCCGTAGAATGTGGCCTAAAATTAACGAATGGCTAGGGGAGCGGTCAGTGTGACGGTGTTAAAAAAACGATATCCAAAAGAATTATCCCTCAACGGCAAGACAGTAGAATTATCAATATTAACAGGCAAGGCCAATGAAGAAGACGTCCTCGCTTTTTCTAGTACCTTACCCGCTCACGATTTATTGTTTCTCTCAAGAGACATTCAAGAACCCAAAGTGATCGCTGCCTGGATGCAGAGTATTGAGGACGGCGACATTACCAGTGTAGTTGCACGCGTCGATGGAGAAATCGTAGGAACAACCGCCATCGTAACTGACAAGCACTCCTGGTCTTCACACGTTGGCGAGCTTCGTATTCTGGTTGGCCCCAAGGCCCGTGATATTGGCCTTGGCAGAACACTGGTGCAAGAGAGCTTTTTACTGGGACTGGATTTGGAACTCGATAAACTGACGGCTCGAATGACGCTCGATCAGGAAGCTGCTATCAACGTTTTTGAAGAGTTGGGGTTCAAAACTGAAGCGATGCTCCGGGATCACGTTAGAGGGCGCGACGGAAAAAAGCATGATCTACTTATTCTTAGTCATGATGTCGATGCGGTGAACTCGCAAATGCAAGCTTACGGTATGGATGAGGCGTTTTGAGAACGGTGAATTTCGATAGCGCCAACACGATCACCCGTCTTTCGATACAACAAACAACGACACTTTAGTACAGGAGCACTACCAGTTGGGTATCTACAACGAATACGTTCTTCCCCATGTTATCAATGCGGCCTGTGGCGGCGAGCCTGTCAATATACAACGGCAAAAAGTAGTGCCCAATGCCGTAGGCAGAGTATTGGAAATTGGTATGGGATCGGGTCTAAATATCCCGTTTTACGACACGGATAAGGTGGAGATGGTCTGGGGACTCGAACCCTCAGAAGGTATGCGGAGGAAAGCCCGCGACCGCGTTAAAGCGGCCCCCTTCGACCTACAATGGCTTGGTCTTCCGGGGGAACAAATCCCTCTTGACGATAATAGTGCCGATACCATTGTTTTGACCTATACACTCTGCACCATCCCCGACTGGAAGACTGCCCTGCAACAAATGCGACGAGTGCTTAAACCTGGCGGGAAATTGCTGTTTAGCGAGCACGGCAAAGCGCCAGACGAAGCTGTTAGGCGATGGCAGGACCGTATTGACCCCTACTGGGGGAAAATATCAGGAGGCTGCCACCTCAATAGAGATATCCCGGCCTTGCTAACCGAAGGTGGCTTCAAGATCAGAGAAATTGAGTCAATGTATATGCCCTCCGCTCCGAAAGTAGCGGGCTTCACGTACTGGGGTTATGCCGATTAGTGGAAAACCCGTGTCCATACCAGCGTAAACCCAAGTTATAACGCCAAGAACTGGCCCTTCACAACAAGGCATTGTCATCTGACGAGAATAGTAAGTTCTTGCTGCCGCCGAACTTGCTATCATTACGTAGATCAAATGCCTCCTCAATCGGTAAAGCTCAAAGTCAACCTGGAGACGTTCACAGAGTCATCACTGTGACGGATACATCAGAACAACCATTAGGTGAACGGAACACAATGGTAGTCGAAGCAAAACGCGATACAATCTATGAAGCACCGCCAGCTAAGTAGTAGCGAGGAAATTCGGTGACGGGCCAAGACAACCAGGCAGCGGGCCCAAGAGGTTAAACATGAGTGAGCATACTGTGAAAGGAACAGGCCGCAGTATCCCGATGGCAATAAAACTCTCACTGCTAATTGTATCCATTATGGTAGCGGCGACAGCTATTCAGGGCTGGGTAATCGCCAACCAGCAACGTGAACTTCTCGAACAGGAAATAGAAAAATTCGGGCTCGCTACGTCGCGCCTATTAGTTCGTCAAATTAAAGAGCCCCTGTTAGCAAAAGACGATCTCGCACTCGGACAAATTGTACAGTCAGCCGTAGCAGATGAAGGCGTCGCGGGTATAACCATCGCATCCATCGATGGCGAGAAAATCGCCAGTGGCGGTATAAATCCGGCCTTCGACATTTCGTCAATCGAAACACCCATTGCCTGGGCAAACCGGCGGCAACAGCGATACATTTCATTTTTTGAGATAGCCTATTCCAACAATTTGAAAGTGGGTGAAGTTTTAGTCACCATTCAGGCCGACTCGCTAGACAAAGTCCAATCAGAAGCCACTCGATCAATCATTTACTCCACCTTGATTATGATACTCATCGGCATAGTGATCACCGCGTGGATTTCCAACCGGGTCACTAGCCCTATCGTCCGCATTATTGATATTAGCCGGAAGATTGCCGCTGGTGATTATCAGGCACGATTCAATGAGAAAAGTGGTGGCGAATTAGCGGTACTGGTCGATTCTCTCAATGCCATGACCAACCAGCTCCTGCACAAGCTTCATTTGGAACAAACCTTTTCGCGTTATATTTCTCCCAAGGTGGCAAAAGAAGTACTGGCTGATCTGGCGCCCCAAGAACTAGGGGGAAAGGAAGTGACAGGCAGCGTTCTGTTTGCCGATATTGTCGGGTTTACCTCTGTGTCTGAAACCATGAAAGCCGAAAAAGTCAGCCTGCTACTCAATGACTACTTCACTTACATTGACCAGGCCGCGCATCACTGCGATGGTCACGTTGATAAATACATGGGCGATTGCGCCATGATTCTATTTGGAGTGCCAGACCCCGACAGCAATCACCTCACCAACGCCATTTATTGTGCACTGCTTATTCACCGTGTGATCGAACGAGTCAACCGTGATCGTCTGGAGCGCGGCGACGTTGCTGTCAGCTTCAGTATTGGAGTCAATGCAGGGCCAATGCTTGCAGGCAACATGGGATCAAGATCGCGAATGGAATACACGGTTGTAGGCGACACTGTCAACATAGCATCGCGACTGGCTTCGATCTCGGGCCCCGGTGAAGTCATTGTTACTGAATCGATCGCCAAAAATGTGGATATTTCACCCCAGTTTGAAACCACAGAAGTCAATGCCGTCAGATTGAAAGGAAAACAACAAGCCATCACCATCTACCGTATTGATCAGGGCAATGAGGAAATTGAGCACAAATTAGATCGCGATATTGGTATTATATTGTCCGCCATTGAGCAGGGGGAATAACATGCAGAAACTTATCTACACGCTTCTGCTAACTACATTGTCCGCATGCGCTTTCCTTCCCGGCAATGATGCTCGTTCCGCCAAAGTCATAGAAAACCACCTGACTGCCGGTAACATCTGGGCCGCCAGTGAATATTACCAAGGCCTTCAGGAATTCCAGAAACAGGGCGTTGCTGTAAGTCAGGTTCATGTGATCATTAATACTCGATTATCGGGCATTCGCGAAAAAACAACCCATGCGGCCGATGTAGCCATAAGGAAATCTGACTGGAAAACAGCTATTGACCTCTATCAGGAACAGATGCCTTTAATAGAGATTGATAAAGCTTTTAACAAGCGTTACCAACGCTTCTTGAAACAACTGCAACGGGAAAAGAACAGCTTACGCGACAATTTTATTGTAACCAGGGCTGAATATCTCATTAAAGCTATCCCGGTAATGATTGTCGACCAGCAACTTAACCCTTACAACACCAAAAAAGAACAACACCTGAACGACGTCAAACAGGAATCGACCGAGATCGCCAGCCGCCTACTATTGCTGGGTGTCAATGCCATGAGAAAGAAAAATATAGCGACAGCGCGAACACTGATACCGCTAGCAAGACAACTTGATAACAACAAGGCGACAGCCAAGGCCAATAAAGCGCTATCAACACTGACTGAATCCTTCGATGAGCAACTCGAAAAACTGGTCGATGAAGGCACTCAACTCTACAGCAAAGAACAATACGGTGATGCTCTGGAAAAATGGAATGAAGTACTGTATTTGGATCCCGAAAACGATAAAGTCAAAGATCACAAGGAGCGAACCCAAAAAGTACTGCAATCACTGGAAGAACTGAAACAACAACAACAACAACGCTCACAGAGCCCTAGGGCAAACGCTGGCAAGAAGTAATCGATGCATGTATAGATTCCTAATTCTTATTCTTATTCTTATTCTTATTCTCAATTTTTTCCATGCGCATCCCACTT
>CAYNZI010000138.1:0-6623 GCA_964401565.1 uncultured Spongiibacteraceae bacterium | reverse complement strand
GGTGATTCTTTACCGAATCATTGAGTTTGTCGGCCGGTGGTCGATGGTGGATGTATTTGTAGTGGCTTTTCTGGCCAGTATGATTCAGTTAGGCAATTTGATGTCCATCTATCCTGGGCCGGCTGTGGCCGCCTTCGGTGGAATGGTGGTGGCCACTATACTGGCAGCGAAAAGTTTTGACCCAAGATTATTCTGGGATAACCCAAAAAGAAAGGCTTAGCTATGAACGATAATTCTCATCACGATGTGATGTCGGCTGACGTCTCATCCCTGAAACGCATCTCGGGCCTGTGGTTAATTCCTGTTGTCACCATTGTTATTGGTGCCTGGATGATTTACGACAACTGGGCCAATCAAGGGCCGCTGATCACTATCAACTTTGCCAGTGCCGATGGTTTAGAAGAAGGAACGACTAAAATTAAGACCCGCAATATTGAGGTGGGCAGAGTGGAGGCGATCACTATTAATAGAAACTTGGACGGGGTACAAATAACCGCCCGCATGAGCAATCAAGTTCGTGATTTGTTGGTAGACGACACTCGGTTCTGGGTCGTGTCACCGGAAATAGGTCTTTCCGGTGTTACCGGTCTGGATACCCTAATATCGGGTGAGTATATCGAAATGTCGTTGGGCAGTGGTCAGGAGAAAAAACGTCATTACGAGGGCTTGGATAAAACGCCTCTAACACCACCTGGAACACCAGGTTTGCATATTACCCTCAATACGGAAAGCGATTTCAGTTTCTCAGAGGGGAACGCCATTTTGTTTCAAGGTTTTAAGGTGGGGAAAGTTGAGGATGTTTTTTTCAATTCCGACGAACGGATGATGTACTACAACGCTTTTATCGAGGCGCCTTATCATAAACTGATTACCAGTAATACCCGCTTCTGGAATACCAGTGGTGTGCGCCTGGAGTTGAACACTTCTGGTTTGGCCGTGCAGACCGGCACCCTGGAAACTATCCTCGGTGGCGGTATTTCCTTTGATGTGCCTGAGGGCGAACCATTGGGGGAACAGATAGCTGAGCGGGCCTATTACTATATTTATCCCAGCCGTTCGGATATCTACGAAAAGCATTATGTGTTTTCCCTCGATTATGTGGTGCTGGTGGATGATAGTGTTTCTGGGCTGAGTGTGGGGGCACCGGTGATCTATCGGGGTGTGCAAATCGGCAAGGTGTTACGCACCGACTACCTGCCCGAGGGGAGCAATCTGCTGGATCAAGCCGTAAAAATTCCAATCCTTTTGGAACTGCATCCGGGTCGACTGGGTCTACCCGACTCCATGGAGGGCCGAGAGCAGGCAAAGGGGAGTATCGACAAGTTGCTCACGAAGGGTTTAGTCGCGGCTATTAAGTCTGCAACCTTTCTACCAGGCAAGCAATTAGTGGAATTGTCCATGGCAGACGATGGCAAGGTTGTGCCCGTGGTTTACTATAAAGACATGGCTGTTATACCTGTTGGTCAGGACATAATCCGAGAGATCGCGGATAACATTGGCGAATTTGTCAACAAAATTAACAATTTGCCAATCGAGTCTATCGCCGTCAATCTCGATGAGTTGTTGGTCGAAGCTACCGGCACTATGGCCAGCATTGAACAGCTGGCCACCTCGGTAGATGAGCTGGCCAGCGACGCGGATCAGCAACGATTGATGCTTACTCTCAACGATACTCTGGAAGAATTCAGGGGGCTGGCCCAGAGCTTCACTACCGACTCCCCGGCCAATAAAGATATTCAACGTATGCTGGAATCGCTCTCCGGCGTGATGAATGAACTCAGGCCTCTGTTGACCGAGTTAAACAATCAACCCAATGGGTTGATCTTTACTGCTGGAGGTGGCCAGGAACCCGAACCCGTGAGGAAGTCAAATTGAAGCATGTCATTATTTTTTGCTGTTTTCTATTCGCTTTAACGGGCTGCTCTTCCTCCCCCGTTACCATTAATTACTATGTGCTTGGCTCCCCTGTAAGTGCCGGATATTCCGTGAGCGCAGACAAACCTGCGGTGGTATTGGAGCATCTGGAATTGGCCGCTTATTTAAGGCAGAGCGGTCTTGTGATGCAGCCGGGTCAGAACAAAATGCATATTTCCAAATCGCATCTGTGGGCAGAGAGCTTGGATGACGCATTGCCCAAAGCCCTTCAAAAGGAGCTGCAGCGCCAGTCGAAGGATTTTGGTTTTTATCTCAAGGCCCACGACTGGGTACAAGACACCGACTTTCGATTGCGCTTGCGAATCGACGGTTTTCATCCTAACAGTAGTGGTGAGGTGCTTGGCTTTGGGCGCTACCAGATTATACCGATCCATATTGAAGCGCCGTCCTTGCTCAAGGATTTTCACTTCAAACTCGAACTCGAGGAGGATGGTTATACGCATGCCGTCAGTCAACTGGATCGCCTGATTGAGCGTATTGCCGGGGATATTGTCGATTCAATGGCGATCAATTTTTCGGCAAATGACCTATAGAAAAAGTATCAATTGGGAGCATGAAAACTTCATTCACCACTTGTTCGTGCTTCCGGAGCTTTCCAAGCAGGTGAATCTTAACAAGGTCATGGTGTAATCGAGAAAGCCCAATTGATATTTTTTCAAAGACTATCAGGGGATTTTTCTCCCAATTTTAACTTAAGATATGCACGACGAATCGCTGTCACTATAGGGTTGTAACCCCCTACCTCTACGTTGGGATAAAGCTGCTCACTTACCTAGAAGTGCTGTTTGATACCCTGCTTCGGAGAACATGTCACCTGGCGTATATTCCCACGGTGCAAGTCCATATTTCATTCCCCTGACCTTGGGTGCCCGCGTGGTGCCACTGCGACTTGGCAGGCGACCGACCATGATTGCAGACTGTGTAGGTACGCATTGAGCCTGGACCGTACCGATATTAAGAGCCCCCGCAGGATTAAGGCGATGCTGTTTTTTCTTCTTGTGCCGATAGATCCAAATCAAGGCTAAAACGTGAGAATATTATCGCTCCCGCTATGTAACAGATAAGAGGAAAAATGCCTATCAGGGCGCATAGCGTGAGTTCGACTAACCGGCTTTGCTCTTCGTTGGGCACAAATCCAGCCCAGCTTAATGCCAGACCCGTCACCATCAATGTCACTCCTGTCGCACCTTTCTTGGCGAAATTCCATAGGGCAAAATAGGCGCCTTCTTTTCTTTCTCCCGTCTTGAGTTCATCGTAGTCGATAACGTCGCTGAGTAATGACGGGCCAATGGTATTGCCACAGCCGTTAGCCAGACCACTGACCAGAGCCAAAATGATCATAAGGACAAGTTGGGTCGACTGTGAATCGATAAAGGCGAGTGTAAACATGGCGCCAAAAGAGGGCGCGGTGAATACCATTGCATATAACCACAGCTTAACCTTTCCGTATCGGCGCGATAACCGAATCCAAAGTGGCACTGAGAACGTTGAGGCGAGAAGAAAGGTAATAATGATCACCGGCCCAAACATGATATTACCCATTACGTACTGCGCCACATAAAGACATGTAGCACTGATAACGGCAATGCCATTGTATTCAATAAAGGTAACGCACATGATTATTCGCGCATGAGGGTTGCGCCAGATGTCTCGATAGGCTGAAAAAACGCCATTTTTAGAGGTGGGTACTTCAGCTGATCTATCTGATCTGTCAAATATATTTTTGCCGGGTTTCGTGGTGTCTGCTGATTCAGGTACTCGTCGAATCATTGCTATCACTGTAATCACCAGAACTAATCCAGCAAGCCATGAGAGCATTTCTGCTGTTGCGCGAATAGCGGCAAAGCCATCACTTTCAACCACGGTCAGCCAGCCCACTGCAACCAGAGCTAGTATTGCGCCAGTGGTCTCGAATGCGTGACGAGTTCCGAACAGCTTATTGCGGCCATCGGTATCTCGGCAGAGCTCTGCACCTAATGAGTAGTGCGGGACAACGATACATGTCATGGCGGTATAGAAGGTGAAAATGGAGATACCAATCCAAATTATCAGGTCATTTCCTGCAAGATGATCAGGGCTTGAAAATAACACGATAAAAAGAAGGGCTGCAGGAAGCAGGCCGCCAGCCAGCCAGCTCCCACGTCGACCAAGGCGAGAAGTGGTTCGGTCACTGAAAAACCCTACTAGTGGGTCGCTAATGGCATCCCAAATTCGAGACAATCCAAATAGTAACCCCATTGCCGCAGGTGGAATCAGCAGCGTATCTGTAGAAAATTTCAACAGGTAAAGACCCATGAATGCCATCATGTAGCCAGTTGCAATGGCGGGCATGCCATACCACATAAGTTGTAATCGATTGGGTAAAACAGGTTTCATTGATGACCTAACAGATGATCTATTGGAACAGTTTTGTAAGGGTCGAGATGACTAGCGATCGCCTCCCTCCCCTCATTATATTAAACATAAGGCGGATCGCAATTACTTGGCAACCGATAATGACGCTTGATTACGAAAGCTTAATGTGAATTATCGGTTTCTTGTTTCGATATTGATCAGAGTTACATCCTGAAAACATTTATAGCCTTGTTCAATCTTGGGGATTAGAGGCGTTTTTGAACAGCGTTTGCTGATTGTATGCCGTGTGACTGGATTAGTTTCGATTCTTGCGAAAGTGATCAAGATGATGCACTCTCATGGGTAGAATAGGTAAAACATAAATAATAAATAATTGCTTGTCGAAGGAGGAAGTCTATGCCAGCAAAGCTGACATTGGAAAACACCAAGGGCAGTGGCATGACCCTTGCGTTTCACGCACAAGAACGACCTGAAAAAATGGCTGTTAGCAGTCAATACGGTGACAGAACATTCGCCGAACTCAATGCCCGTGTTAACCAGTTAGTAAGGGTGTTAAGGAATTCGGGGTTGCAGCCTGATGATGGAGTGGCAATACTACTTATCAATCGACCAGAGTTTATCGAAGCCTATTATGCGTGCTTGCGAGCCGGTTTCCGAGTTACCCCAATTAATTGGCATTTGTCGGGAGACAATGCCTCTTATGTGGTTGAAAACTGCCAGGCAAAAGCTTTTATTGGTGATGCAAAATGTGACCAATCAGCTCTTGAGGCTTACCGGTATAACCGAGGCCAACTTAAAGTCTCACTATCCGTCGGTGGCTATATAGAAGGGTTTGAGTCTTACGATGACAGACTCGATCGAGAGCCAGTAGACAATATTGAAGATCCTGAAATTGGCGCACAGATGCTTTATACCTCGGGTACTACTGGACGGCCCAAAGGTGTTTACCGCAATCGCCTTACCGCCGCAGAAGTACTCAACACGCCCATTACTCAGTTTGAAACGGATGCAGCATACAGCCCTGAAACAGACTGCTGTCTTTGTTCTGGTCCGGCCTATCACGCCGCTCCTCTTACCTTTAATGTAGCCATGCCAATTAGTAGCGGTGTGGGTGTGGTGTTGATGGACAAATGGGATGCAGAGGAAACGCTGCTACTCATTGATAAGCATAAAGTCACCCATACGCATATGGTGGCTACAATGTTTCATCGACTTCTCGCTTTGCCAGAAGAAACGAAGGGAAAGTACAATCTTGGCTCGCTGAAATATGTTTTACACGGAGCAGCTCCTTGTCCCGTGCACGTAAAGCGAGACATGATAGATTGGTTAGGTCCAGTAGTTTATGAATATTATGCCGCTACGGAAGGAGGCGGTGGGTATATCATTACGTCGGAAGAATGGCTAAATAATCCAGGGAGTGTTGGTAAAGCCCCGGAAGGTGCACGGAATAAAGTGTGTGACGATAACGGTGAAGAAGTTCCTGCTGGCGAAATAGGCACCATTTATTTCAAGGCGCCGGCGTTGAAATTTACGTACTTTAAAGATGAAGAAAAAACGGCTGGCAGCTACAGTGGAGATTTTTTCACGCTTGGAGATATGGGTTATATCGACGAAAAAGGTTATCTATATCTTACCGGTCGCAGTGCAGAAACCATTATTTCAGGGGGAGTAAATATCTATCCGCAAGAAACTGATGATGTATTGTTGAAACACCCGGCAGTTGCAGATGTTTGTACGGTTGGTGTTCCCAGCGAAGAGTGGGGGGAAGAGGTTAAGTCCATAGTTCAGCTCAAAGAAGGTGTTGAGAAAAGTGACTTCATTCGTGAAGAGTTAATCGCTTATGCTAGAGATCATCTCGCGGTTTTTAAGTCTCCCAGGAGTATCGATTTTGTTGCAGAGTTGCCGCGATTACCTTCGGGAAAAATACAGCGGCGACTGGTTAGAGCTCCCTACTGGGCAGGACGAGACAAGCAAATATGAGCAATAAAGTGGCATGATTTACTTCAGTGTCGATGGTTATATCTTCGAATGATATCGGCGAGAAGGAAGAAAACATCGCTGTAACAAAGGGCATCAGAATGCAGAAGACATTTAGCGGGCTTTCAAGAAGTCAAATAAGTTCTGCTGTTGAGCAGGCGGATTTGCGGGTGTTATTGATGGTGCTTTTTCACCTCACTGGCAATAAATGCTGGTTGGAAGAGCCTTATCTGCCGTCACGGGATGTGCGCTTAATCGCTGATGAGTCAGCGGGTTTTCCAGAACATATTCAAGCCGTTATTAAGGCTGAAGCGGTGGCCATATTATCGCTCGAAGAGCTAACTGCAGTGGTTGAT
>CAYNZI010000137.1:0-6632 GCA_964401565.1 uncultured Spongiibacteraceae bacterium | reverse complement strand
GGTTTAAACTCTTCAGATTTCTCTGCAGCTTGATCTATGGGTTTGACAAATGGCTCGACAACTTTAGAGTCAAGAACTTCCGCGGGTGCAGGTGTCGCCTCCCGAGCCTTTGTCGACTGTTGTAAACCCGTGTTAACAGTGTCGTTAATCATGGAGTATCACCTTCGCATCGCTCTACAACAGCCTTTCAGGTTAAAAACCCGAAAGGCTATGATTGATGCTATTCCTATTTAATTACTGAAGAAGCGACAGTACCTGCTGTGGCAATGAGTTGGCCTGCGATAGTACCGAAATGCCTGCCTGTTGCAGAATCTGGCTACGCGTCAGCTCAGCTGTTTCCGCTGCAAAATCCGCATCTTGAACCCGCGACCGTGCCGCCGATACATTCTCGGAGATGCTGGACAGGTT
The DNA here is from genome assembly GCA_964401565.1 of uncultured Spongiibacteraceae bacterium. GTDB lineage: Bacteria > Pseudomonadota > Gammaproteobacteria > Pseudomonadales > Dasaniaceae > Oceanicoccus. The sequence goes on along the minus strand of CAYNZI010000137.1, from coordinate 6,224 downwards.
AGAGATGGTGGACTCCAGTCTGTTCTGGATAGCACCGAGGTTTGCCCGGTCGCCGGTTACACTAGCCAATGCTGTATCCAGCACTAGCAGTGCATCATTTGCTCCGGATTTTGTACTCACATTAATGTCAGCAACAGAGTTCAACGTACTCGACGCGGCACCACCGGCAAAAATAGTGGCATCAGCAGCGGCGACAGTAAAGCCGCCACTAGAACTCAAGCTCACTTGACCACCAACAATAGCACTGTCAGTGGTAGTTGCTGCACCGAGGGTAAGACTATTAGCATCGAATACGGCAGAGCTTGCAGCGCCGAGAACGTCGCCAACAACAACGTCGTAACCGCTTTCTTGAACCAGCTCAATAGAGGATAGATCTGCAGATAACACCGCTGAAACACCGGTAGAGGCAGCGTTATCATTGATGTCGGCGGCTAAATCTGTGAGGTCTGATGTTGTCGTTAATGTTGTGGTAATGGTTTGCGCCGTACCTACAATGCCCGCTGCGTTATTTGCTTGCAGCGTAAAACTCACTGCGCCAGTCTGTTGGAAGTTATCGAGCGTCACAGTGGTTCGCGCTGTTGCAGAAACCCCTGTTGGATTCGTGTCGGCCGAGGTCAAAAGATTGACTGAGGCTGCAATATCGAAAGCTGAGTCGTTAACGGTCGGGGTAAAGGCATTGACACCTTCAGGTCCGGAAATTGTCGTCAGGCCTGCTGCTACACCGTTACCGGCGATGATGGCCGCGGCTGCGGTAGCGGCAACTACGGGTGGGACATCACCTACATTAGCAATCGATGCAGATTGGTCAGCGCCCAGCGTTGTGGCACGTGAGCTGGCAATGGAAACAGTGATCGTTTCGCCGGCGTTAGCACCTACCTGGAAAGACTGTGCAGTAAAGCTGCCGTCGAGCAGGTTTTTGCCGTTAAATGTGGTGGTATCACCAATTCGGTTAAGCTCTGACTGCAGCTGTGATACTTCTTTTTGAATGTTGGCGCGGTCAGTAGAAGAGTTTGAATCGTTCGCAGACTGAATAGACAGTTCGCGCATACGCTGCATGATGTTAGACGATTCCTGCAATGCGCCTTCAGCCACCTGTGCGACAGACAAGCCATCGTTGGCATTTCGAACAGCCTGGTTTAAGCCACGAATCTGTGAGGTCATACGATCGACGATCGCAAGGCCGGCCGCATCATCTTTGGCGCTATTGATACGCAAACCACTAGAAAGGCGTTCCAGGGAAGTTTGCAAACTGTTTTGCGACTTGTTTAACGCGTTTTGGGCGCTAAGAGACGCGATATTAGTATTGATTACCTGTGGCATTGTTAGTTCTCCTGACTCCTTTAAAGGCTATAGCCCGGGAGCGTTGGTTAAGGTGTAAAGCACACCTGTTTATCATCTACAATGAGGCTATCGGCGCTACTATGGTTATCTTTAATTTTATTTTAAGAACTAGATGTTAGGTATTGGTTTTACTGGAGAATAGCGGGCTTCAGCCAGGTGGACGTGATAAATTACCATTAACCAACAGCTTAGCTGAAGCGAAAAAAACACTGAAACGACAATACCGGCTAAAGGATTTGGGTGGTTGACCGATAGCTATAGGAAGGTAAGTATTGCCGTCATCGATTCAGGATACTCCACTATGTTAAATAAAGGCTTAGCACAATACCAGCGAGTGAATACCCAATGCGGGGTAGAGGGTGCATCGCCTCATCGGTTGATACAAATGCTGATGGAGGGTGTGTTGCAACGGTTGGCTGAAGCCAAAGGTGCCATGCAGCGTCAGGTGATCGCTGACAAAGGGCAGGCCATTGGTAAGGCGATAACCATTCTTAGTGGTTTGAACGACAGTCTCAATAAAGACGTTGGCGGTGAAATGGCGGCTAATCTGGATGACCTATACGATTATATGCAGCGCCGCCTGCTGGAAGCCAACCTCCAGAATGACGAAAAAATTGTTGATGAAGTTGTGGCTCTAATGAAAACTATCAAATCAGGCTGGGACGGCATTGCGCAGGAAGTTGCCTAGCAGCGCATCAACTATTTACCGCCCCGTTTGTTTGAAAGGCGCGCTAAGACACTTTCTCTGGTGCTTTTAGCGGTCTTTCGCCAATTTACTTACGCTTGTTTTAGTCTGATTTGACAAGTCGTGTCATAAATTTGACCCATCGATGATAATGCGTCAACATGTCGTTTCAAAAATTGCCGGTCCAAATAATCAATAAAATGACTGGCAGTAGCAACAACTACTAATAATGATTGAGCTAACGGGGTCGACACAGGCAATGTGGGAAGAAAATAACGTGATTGTCGTTGATGACAATGATCAGCGCAGGCATGACGCCAGTGTCATTCTGGATTTTTTGGGAGAAAACCCTGTCACTTTTTCCTCGGGTGAATGGTCTGAATTGGTGGCTAATGCTGCGTCCAGAGAAAACACCCGACAGATTAAGACACTGGTATTTGGCGAGTGCAACGGTCTTAACCTGGAGTCTCGGCTGCTGGAAGCACAGGAGTGGGATAGGGCCTGCCCCATCATTCTTATTGGTGACCATCGCCTCGATGACGTTGGCGATGTTGATTTACAGCATAAGGTCATAGCACAGCTGGAATTTCCGCCGAGCTATAACAAATTTATGGACTCGTTGCATCGAGCCCAGGTTTACCGTGAGCAGTATGATATTAATGCGGGTCGGGTACAGCAGCGAGACGTGCAATTGTTTCGGAGTTTGGTGGGTACCAGTAGAGAGTTGCAGAAAGTACGGGAGATGATGGCCCAGGTTGCCGACAAGGATATTACCGTATTAATTACAGGCGAGTCAGGTACCGGCAAAGAGGTTGTTGCCAGAACGCTGCATTACAATTCTCATCGTCGTGACATGCCGTTTGTACCGGTAAATTGCGGAGCGATCCCTCGTGAACTCCTGGAAAGTGAGCTGTTCGGACATGAAAAAGGCGCGTTTACTGGCGCGGTAACCAGCCGAGCTGGCCGATTCGAAATGGCACAGGGTGGCACGCTGTTCCTCGATGAGATTGGCGATATGCCGTTGGACATGCAGGTAAAAATACTGCGGGTCTTACAGGAACGGAGCTATGAGCGCGTTGGTGGTAACAAAACAATCCAGGCTGACGTACGTATCATCACCGCCACGCATCGTGATCTGGATGACATGATACGGGAGGGTGGTTTCAGGGAAGATTTATATTACCGGCTGAATGTATTTCCCATAGAAATGCCGGCGCTTAGAGAGCGCGTCGAAGATATCCCGTTGCTGTTGAATGAGTTAGTAACACGGTTGGAAAACGAAAAACGTGGCTCTATTCGGTTTAACTCGGCGGCAATTATGTCTCTGTGCAGGCATGAATGGGCAGGCAATGTTAGGGAGTTGGCTAATTTGGTTGAGCGGATGGCTATTCTTCACCCCTATGGCGTGGTGGGCGTGCAAGAGTTGCCGAAGAAATTTCGCCATGTTGAAGAAGCTGACGAAGATCTAATTATACCGGAGTCGGCGCGTAGCGACGGTATGCCGACGGTCGCCCATATGGACGACACCGCGTTGCTGCCAGTAAACGGAATAGACCTAAAAGAATATTTGACCAACTTGGAGCGAAGCTTGATACAGCAGGCTTTGGACGATAGCGTTGGTATTGTTGCGCGGGCGGCTGAAAAACTGAAAATCCGACGTACAACGCTGGTTGAAAAAATGCGTAAATATGACCTGCATCGCAAGTAGATGTAGGGTCCGCTATATGCCAATTCATTGACTTTTGTATCTCTAAAAAGTCATAAGCTACTGATTTAAAATAAATAATTAAATCGGCACAGTGTTTGCAGTATCTCTCACAGATGTATTTCGCGAGTCAATAATGTGACTTAACATTTGAGAGAGAGGCCTATGCCCATTCCCGTACTGGAAAACAGTCATTCCCCGACATCGGTTCCTAACGCTGCTCAAGAGCTATTGAGTGGCTCAAACCCTTTGATGCTGGATAATGTGAGGCCTATTCGCGACCGCGAAGAGTTAATGTCTGCCTTTGAAGTTTTCAATAGCATGTCGGCACAGCTGGCTGAAACCTACCATGATATGGAAGCGCAGGTTGGTTCGCTCAATCACGAGTTACATGTGGTTGCTGAGCAGCGCCTGCAAGAGCTAAAGGAAAAGGAGCAAGTTACCAATCGCCTCGAAAATTTACTGAATGTTATGCCGGCCGGTGTGGTAGTGCTGGACAGCAGAGGCCTGGTTACTCAGTGCAATCCCGCCGCCGAGGATTTTCTGGGAGAGCCGCTGCTAGGTGAGATTTGGCGCAATGTGATTAAGCGTTCTTTTGCACCGCAAGTGGATGATGGTCATGAGATTTCGCTAAAGGATGGACGTCGAATCAGTATGGTGACACGGTCAATGGAGGGCGAGCCCGGCCAGCTGATCCTGCTCACCGACCTTACTGAAACGAGAGAGTTGCAACATCGCCTGGATCGCCACCGACGACTGTCCGAGATGGGGCGAATGATGTCATCGCTGGCACACCAAATCCGCACACCGCTGTCGGCAGCAATGCTTTATGCGGGCCATTTGTGTGAATCTGATTTGACCGCACAACAAAGCCAACGCTTTTCTGAAAAGGTGCTGTCTCGTCTCAATCACCTGGACCAGCAAGTTAAAGATATGTTGTTGTTTGTCAGAGGCGATGTTAAGCAAACAGACACGATTACTGTTGATGAATTGTTTTTTGCGTTAGAGGCCGCGATGGAAGTGTCGGTCAGTAGCAGCCACTCGACATACACGATTAACAATAGCTGTGTTGATACAAAAATTCAGTGTAATCGAGACACCATGGTTGGGGCTTTGATGAATTTGATTACTAATTCAATTCAGTCGCGTTCATCCAATGTGGAGATAACAATCAGTGCGTCGATGATTGGCGATACCCGGTTACAGATCATGATGGTTGATAACGGGCCAGGGTTTGATAAAACAGTATTAGAAAGTTTACAGGAGCCATTTTTCACCACTAAAGCCCAGGGCACGGGTCTCGGTCTGGCGGTCGTAAGAGCGGTTACTCAAGCACATCATGGAGAGTTTGAATTGCGCTCCAAGCCAGGAGTTGGCACTGTCGCCCTTTTAACATTACCTATTTTGATAGCACCGGCTTCAGCAGTAGCCGCGCCAGTTGAGTCAAGGAGCCGAAGCTTATGAGCGTAGCGCCGATCAAGCTGGCCGCCAGGATATTGGTCGTTGAAGATGATCTCGATTTGCGCGAGGCGTTAGTTGATACGCTGGAGATTGCCGGTTGTGAAGTTATCCAGGCCGATTGTGCGGAAGCCGCATTGAAAATTATGCCGAATTACGCTCTCGATATGGTGGTGTCGGATATTAATATGGGGGCAATGGATGGGCTGGGTTTATTGAAAGAGATACGAACTTTGTATCCGCAATTGCCGGTATTGCTTGTCACAGCTTATGCCAGTATCAGTGCGTCAGTGGAGGCCATTCGAAATGGCGCCGTTGATTACTTGGTCAAACCTTTCAAACCTCAACTGTTGGTAGAAACTATTAGTCGATATGTGAATTCGGCCAATGTTGGCGAAAATGATCAACCTGTTGCGGTTGATCCGGCCAGCTTGCAACTTTTGCAGCTTGCCAAGCGCGTCGCTGAAACCGATTCGACGGTGTTGATATGCGGCGAGTCGGGAACGGGTAAAGAGGTGTTGGCTCGGTACATACATCAGCAGTCAAGCCGTGCTAAACAGGCCTTTGTTGCTATTAACTGCGCAGCCATTCCGGAGAATATGTTGGAAGGTATGTTGTTTGGGCATGAAAAAGGTGCGTTTACCGGTGCTTATAATAGCTCTCCGGGGAAATTCGAACAGGCTAACGGTGGTACATTGCTGCTTGATGAAATCTCTGAAATGGATATCGGGTTACAGGCGAAGATTTTGCGCGTCATTCAAGAGCGAGAAGTCGAACGTCTGGGCGGTCGAAAAGTGATTGATTTGGATGTTCGCATTGTCGCAACAACCAATCGTCAGCTCAATGAAGAAGTTAAAGCGGGACGTTTCCGAGAGGATTTGTATTATCGCTTGAGTGTATTTCCTTTGCAGTGGCAACCATTGCGCGAGCGGCCACAGGATATTTTGCCGCTGGCGAAGAAAATATTACAGCTTCATCTCAGCAAGATGGGGCGTACCCCGGTAGACCTCGATAGTAGTGCGGTGGCGGCGTTAA
>CAYNZI010000136.1:0-6651 GCA_964401565.1 uncultured Spongiibacteraceae bacterium | reverse complement strand
ACTAGAGCTTGAAAGATTGAATCGATCGATTCTACTAATAAGAATAAAGAGAGTTCGCATGAATAAATATCTGCCATTACTATTTTTAGTCACAATTTTCCTCGCCGCCTGCTCGACAATCCCGACAGGTGGCACAGCAATTACTAATGTGACGGTTATCGATGCTATTAATGGTTCTCGAAGCAATCAGACCGTTATTTTTCATGATGACAAAATAACGGTTGTATTGCCAGCTAAGGAAGAATTTCAAGCGAGTGAAACGATTGATGGCACGGGAAAGTATCTTATTCCTGGATTGTGGGATTTTCATGTCCACTTAACTTACGACGATCGTTTTACCCAAACAATGCCGGCATTATTTTTGTCTTACGGTATTACCAGTGTCCGTGATACGGGAGGTCTGCTGGATAAGATATTGCCGGTAGTTAATGCAATGCGCTCCGATACGGCGATAGCGCCACGCGTTTACTTTTCCGGCCCTCTGCTCGATGGAAAGTTTGTGGTATACGATGGTAAGTCTGTACCTGAAATAGGGGTTCGCAATGCGACCGCCGATGAAGCCAGGGCTATGATCTCAGGCTTAAAAAATCAAGGTGTTGATTTTATAAAAGTCTACGAGCTGGTCACTCCTTCGGTTTTCCATGCGATGGTCGAGGCTGCAAATGCATTGAACCTTCCGATTGATTCGCATGTTCCATTGTCGATGCTTGCCAGCGAAGCGGGCCCGCTGGTTGATTCCATTGAGCATTTGCGGAATATTGAATTAGACTGTGCGTCAGACTCTTTGGCCTTACACAAAACAAGACTTGAATTGCTTGAAAACACTGACGACATTTCTGGCTACAAATTGCGTTCATCCTTGCATGCGTTACAACGACTGCCTGCAATTGCTAATTATTCCGAGCAGCGTTGTGATCAGACGTTAGCCGCATTAACATCCACAACCCAGGTGCCGACACTGAGGCTTAATACTGTAACTGTCTATCCTCCGTATCAAAGAAGTGGATGGAAGAATGCGATCGGAAGAACACCGGTTTCTGTTCAGAATGAGTGGATTCAATTAGGAAATAAACTAAAGCAACGCCAGGCGAATGTCGATTCGACCTTTGCGGACTGGAGCTTATTCTTGACCGGTCGTATGCATGAGAGAGGCATACCGATTGCGGCAGGTACGGATACCCCCATCGGCCTTTCGGTACCCGGCTATAGTCTTCACTCAGAATTGGAAATGTTAGTGAAAGCGGGGCTTTCTCCGCTGGAAGCACTGCGCTCCGCTACACTTCGGCCGGCAGAGTATTTCTCTTTGCAGAATGAATTGGGTTCCATTGATGTCGGGAAAAAGGCCGATATGGTTCTGCTTGATAAAAACCCGCTCGACGATATTCGCAACACTAAAACCATCGCGGCTGTGATTAGCAAAGGTCGTTTGTTAAACAAGCCAGAATTACTTGAGATGGTTCGAAATTCTGGGCAGTAGTGTTTGTCACATTCAAGGAGCATGTTATGAAAGTGTATGGTGCGAGCGTTTCTTATTATACCGGCAAGTTGGAAACCTACCTGCGCTACAAAGGTATTCCCTATGATCGTGGTCATCCCTATCAGGATATTAACGAAATCAAACAGAATGTTGGTAGCGTACAGCACCCGATGGTGAAGCGAGATGATGGTCGCTGGATGTCTGACAGCACGCCAATGATTCTGCAGCTTGAGGCCGAACACCCAGAGAGTAGCGTGATGCCACAAGATCCAGTGGTTCGATTTATCGCTATGCTGATAGAAGACTATGCGGATGAATGGCTATGGCGCGCGGCTATGCACTATCGTTGGAGCTACGATCATGATCGCGAGCTACTTTCCAGGATACTGGCAGACGAGCTGACCACTCACGTTCGCCTGCCGCGCTTTTTGCGTTGTCGTATAGTAAAAAAACGCCAGCTTAGGGGGTTTGTGATTAATGACGGCGTTTCCGATGAAACCCGCGAGCACGTTGAAGCGGGTTATCACCGTATTTTGGCACTGATGAACGACATCTTGAAAGAGCGCCCTTTTATTCTCGGTAACAAACTGTCTATCGCCGATATGGGTTTAATGGGGCCAATGCTGCGCCACTTTGGTCAGGATCCAACACCGGCAGAGATCATGCGCGACACCGCACCGCGAGTTTTCGAATGGTTGGGACGAATGTGGAATGCCAGTCATGAAAACGAGCAAGGTGCCATTCTAAACTCTGTTCCCGCAGACCTCGCGCCCTTGCTGCAAGAAGTGTGCGAAACTCATCTGGTACAACTTGCGGCAAATGCTACGGCCTACCATAAAGGGCAGGAAAAATTTGAGATGACTGTACAGGGCTGCCAGTATCAACAGTTACCTGTTTCTCGCTATCGGGTATATTGTCTTGAAATGTTGCGTGAGCAGTACTCGTCACTGGACCAAACTGATCAAGAAAAGGTGCAGTCACTGTTGCCATTTACTAACGCGTCGTTGCTGTGGAATGACGCAGTGAAAGCACAATCAGGTTACGATGAGGCCAGGCAAGCACCTTTCAATATGGCGATAAACGTATTCGCAGGTGGAGTGCCTTCGTAAAGAGAAGCGTTTGATAGTTACCATGGTATGCTAGTTATCGACCTGGCTCGTTTATTGTTCGGTCTTGTCCTGAGTTATTCATAGGGCGTCTGTTTCGTATTTTCTTCTTACTCTATTTATTCAGGAATAAAAATGCAATTAATTTTCATTCACGGTTCTGGCAGTACAGGCAAGGTTTGGCGCTATCAATCGAGTGCATTTACAGGGTCGATAGCCATCGATTTGCCGGGACGTCCCAATGGCGAATTCTGTACCTCTATCGAAAGCGCGGTTGATTGGTTAAAAGCATTAGTTGATGAGCGCGGGTTAACGGATCTTGTTCTTGTAGGTCATTCATTGGGCACCGCTGTTGCGCTTCAATATGCGATAGAGCACCCGGACGATCTCAAAGGGATGGTTCTCATCGGTGGGGGCGCCAGATTGCGAGTTCACCCCGACACATTGGGCTTTCTGGAGCAGGCTATCGAAGCTCGCGATTCATTTCCGGAAATGTTTGCTAACTCCTGGAAAAAAGTCTCTCAGGACTTTGCAGAGGAATTGCGCGCAGAGGCTTTGTCCCTTGGACCTGAAGTATTTCTCAACGACATGAAAGCCTGTGATGCATTTGATGTTGTCGCCAATTTAGATGAAATCAACACGCTCACACTGGCGATCACCGGTACCAAGGACGTCATGACGCCACCTAAACACGCTGAATTTCTTAAGGACCGCATGCCCAATACAGACGTCACATTAATAGAAGGCGGCACACATTTTGTTTTTGGCGAGTTCCCCGATCAGGTCAATGATGCTATTTCTTCTTTCCTGAAGACTTTGTGATGCTATAAACCCTGGGCGGGATTCCTTTTCAGGTTTTAACGAAATCAGCAAACTCCTGGGCGTAGTCGGGATGCCAGCGTGACAGCGCTGGCCTGTTTTCAACAACATCCAGTGTGTTCCATTCAATACGACGGCGATCCATCGCCACTGTCACATCATTATCCGGGCATATAATATAGAAATCCCCGGCAGCTAATCGTTCCAGCATAAACGCTGTTACCTGTTCCGGCGTCCAGGCTGCGTCGGGTTTGTCTGCAATATGTTTTTTTATTAAACCTGTAAAAGTGAAGCCAGGCACCAACAAATGAGCTGTGACCTGGCAGCCTTCGGTATTTCTCAGTTCGTGAGCAAGTGACTCAGTTAAAAAACGAACACCCGCTTTACTCGCATTGTATGCAGCATTTCCCGGTGGGTTGGTTAGGCCTTGTTTCGACCCCGTGTTTATTATCATCGCGGGTCTGCCTTGGCGATCTCTAACTGAGACTCATCATTATCAGCTATGCAGATATTCATGCCTGCGGCGGAAAAAGCTTTTGCGCTCGCTAATCCGATGCCGTTGGCGCCCCCCGTGATGATCGCCGTTCGCCCGCTTTTTACAATTGTATCCAATTTCATAATCAGCCTATTCTCGACTCTTTATGGATTCCATCTTCAAGATTTAATCCCAGTTCGCTTTGCGCTTTTCAAGATAAGCCTTACTGCCTTCTTTTCTATCAGCTGAGTTCATAACCCTGGTCTGTACATCTGCGGTAATATGGTTAATAGCAGGGTAGTCCAGACTTGATGCTTTGATCATCGATTCTTTCATACCCTGCACTGCGGCGGGACTCAGCTCACATAGCCGTGCCGCCATTCTTTCGGCCTCCGCCATCAATTTGTCTTCCGGGACGATTTTATTGATCATGCCAATTTGAAACGCCCTGGATGCACTGATGGGTTCTGCAAGCAACAATAACTCAGATGCGATGGCCCATGGCATGATTTTAGGAAACCAGCCGGCAGGAATTGTAGCAATACCCCATTGAGGCTCCGGCAGCCAGAAAGATGTGTCTTCTGTGGCGATTCGAATATCGGCATCTAGTGCTATCCACATGCCGAAGCCAACAACATGACTATGCAGGGCTGCAATGATTGGCTTGTAGATACTTTGGGTTTGGGTGATATCTGGATAATTGTTTGGGTAAACATAGTTGTCGGGTGCGCCACCCGATAAGTCCGCTCCAGCACTAAAGCATCGCCCTTTCCCTGATAGAATCGCTACCTTTAGTTGGTCGTCCTCATTGAAATCGGCCCAGACTTCGCCTAACTCTCGGTGAAGTGTGTCATTCATTGCATTAAGTTTTGCAGGCCTATTCAGCGTAACGTAGGCAACACCTGCCTTCTTTTCATAGATGATCGTTTGTAGATCCATGGTTTCTTCTCCTGATTTAAGTGAAGTTGATTCCGGGTCGGTTTGCCGAGCTAGATAAAGTTTAACGTCACGATACTACTTTCTTTAGCGAGATGATTGTTTGATATGACAGTTTTAGAGCTGGCATTTTTCTTCCTGCGCGGTCCTTCAAATAGAACCTGCTCGTTTACAGTAATCCCGACTGACGAAAACGGGGCCATTCAATGGCTGGGCAGCGGTCCATAATAATAGTAATGCCGTTACTTTCTGCATGAGCGGCGGCGGCTTCATCAATGACATTCAGCTGAGTCCAGATGGTGCCAATACCTTCGCTAATTGTGTTTTCAACGATTGCGGGTAGAAAAGAGGCATTACGAAATACGTCAACCATGTCGACAGACTGTGGGATTGCCTCCAGTGATTCGTAAACGGTCTGGCCCTGCAATTTAGTACCGGCAAGCCCTGGATTAACCGGGATCACGGTATAACCGTGATCCAATAAAAACGTCATGACTTCATAGCTGGGGCGCTCTGGTTTATGGCTGGCACCTAAAAGAGCTATTGTCTTTACCGAGCGTAGCACTTCGGCAATATCTCTATCACTGGTTAAAGGCATGGTGACTAAGCGTCTCTCCACTGCGGCTCTCGCTTTTCAAAAAATGCAGCGTTGCCTTCTTGAGCGTCTGGAGACGTCATTGCTTGTACCATGGCTTCATTAGCGTAGTTAAAGGCGTCTTCCAGTGGCATATCTATTTGGCGATAGAAATCTGCTTTACCTCGCCGTATACCTTGAGCTGATTTCGATGCAATGTGCTCAGCGAGTTTGCGAGTATGATTCAGTAGTTCGTCTGGATCGACGGCGTCGTTGATAAGACCTATGCGTACAGCTTCGTCAGCACTAATGTTGTTCCCGGTAAGCGCCATTGCCATAGCGTGTTTACGGCTAACGTTTCGACCAATGCCAACCAGAGGCGTGGTACAAAACCCACCAATATTAACGCCAGGGGTACAGAAAGAAGCGTCCCTTGACGCTATGGCTAAATCACAGGCGGAAACCAATTGGCAGCCTGCAGCAGTAGCCGTACCCTGTACACATGCAATGATAGCTCTGGGTGAGTGAACAATGGTCGTCATCAGTGTTGCGCACAGCTTCAATATTGAGCGAATTCTTTCTTGAGTTGAGGCGAGATCTTCATCACCTTGCTTACTCATTTCACGTAAATCATGGCCAGCCGAAAATATTGGGCCCGATCCGCAAATAACGACGGCTCTTACCGCGGGGTCATCGCCAGCTCGATTTAGCGCGTCGGTTAGAGTGACTATCATGGCGGTAGAAAGAGGGTTTCGTTGCTTTGGTCGGTTCAGAGTGATCCAGCGAACATTGTTAACGCTGTCTTCGATAATGAGAGGGCTGATTTCTGGTGAGTTTTCCATGGCGTTATATCCTATAGTTCTTTGACGGCAAGCTGTTTGAGAAAACCATCAAGCTCTGACTAACGATGGCCCAATAAATACGCTATTAGCTGGTCACCTTGAAGAATGGCAGGGAAGTTCATGCTCGCTCCGATTCATTTCGCTGATACGTATTCTTACTCTAGCTGAAGTTCATGTCTTTAGACAAACGATAGATGCCTTTTTCCTGAATTAGTTGTTCTAACCAGGGCTTACATTAACTGTTGTACTTCCCGTTGATTGATATCGGGCGCCGACGTGATCGGTACTCCACAACCCATGTCACAATTTAATGATCATATTGTGGGTTATTTGAAAGACGATCCGGACCATATACTAATTTCACTGTCTCACGAAAAGCGGTGAAGCTGGATGCATTACTAGCGTCTCACGAAGATTACGAT
>CAYNZI010000135.1:0-6669 GCA_964401565.1 uncultured Spongiibacteraceae bacterium | reverse complement strand
CTCAGTTTGGGTACTAGAATTTCCTTTCGCCATGTTAGCGAAGTTGCCCATATCTAAACCTGCGCAAAATGCACGCCCCTCGCCGGAAAGGACCACTGCTCGCACATCCTTATTGGCTTTCAAGCTCTCACCTGCTTCAATAATGCCAGCGAACATAGCATCATCTAATGCATTCATTTTGTCGGGGCGATTGAGACGAACGTGGGCAATATGGTCTTGAATATCGACTATGACGCGATTTTCCATTTTTTCCTCCAAGCAGTTTGCAGATCAACACTATCTATTAACGACTATTAAACGAGTTCTCATCTCAAAAGTACAGGCAGGATCAGGCGCACGGTTCCAGTACTAATTCATCGAAGAAAATCTGTTTGAAGATATTGCTAACACCGGTCAACCGTATTTGTACCAGCCCTACATACTTACCCTGTCTAAAAACCACATTGTGATGATGACTGAGCCAATTATAATGCATCACCATAACCAACCTGACACAGGACATTTTCATGCACCTACAGCTGGAAAAAAAAGTCGCACTAGTAACCGGCAGTGATCGCCGAACCGGTGAAATCATTGCCGAATCACTAACGGCGGAAGGCGCCACGACCATTTTCCATGGCATTGACCACTTGCCCGACAAACCCTTCGCGGTCTGGGGAGATATAACGTCAGAAGCAGGATGTAATCAGGTATTGGAACAAGTTAATGAATTGGGATTAGGCGTTGATATATTGGTTAACAACTTTGGCTCGGCCGATCGACACAGCTGGTGCGATTCAACCACAGAAAAATGGCTTGAGCTTTATCAGATCAACGTTCTATCGGCCGTAAGACTGATTCAAGGATGCGTTCCAGGCATGAAGCAGCGTGGCTGGGGACGTATTATTAACTTAGGAACCATAGGGTCCCATCAACCCAACAATATCATGCCTGCTTACTACGCAGCAAAAGGGGCAATGGCAACCATGTCTGCCAGCCTAACCAAAGAACTCGCCGGAACAGGAATCAACGTGAACACAGTTTCTCCTGGCCTCATTCGCACTGAACAAGTTGAAGCCAACTACCGAAAAATTGCGACTAAAAAAGGTTGGGGAGAAGACTGGGACGACATTGTAAAACAGCTCGTCGAAAGAGATTTCCCCAACCCTTGCGGTCGTATTGCGGAGCGGGAGGAAGTGGCAGATCTGGTTGCGTTTTTAGCCAGCCCCCGATCCGATTTCATCAACGGCCAGAACATTCGAATTGATGGCGGTGCAATTAATTACGTATAAAATGGCTATCTTACTATTCATCCATCATTGTCGCTGATCGCCAAAAACTTGATCCGTATCAAACTTTTTTAAACGGTAAGTGGGAGGATATATTCTATCTAATTTTCATAAAGTCTCAACTGTATGGAGGACACAAAGATGTCTATTCAATCGAAGCCTGCCCTGTCGGGAAAGCATTTACTTAAACTGGGCGTGTTGAGTGCGGCGCTGTTATTGATATCATTCACTACCATCGTTTCAACCGCGACAGCAGCAAGTCAAATTATGTCAGGCGCCGACAGCATTGTTGGCATGAGGGTTGACGATTTTGAACTGGTGGACCACACGGGTACCGCACACCGTCTTTATTACTACAAGAACTCCCCTGCGATTGTGCTAATGACTCAGGGAAATGGCTGCCCTATCGTTCGCAATGCCATGCCGGAATTCCGCGCTGTTCGAGACGCCTATGCCGATAAGAACATCCCTTTTTTCCTGTTAAATTCCAACATCCAAGACAACCGCAACAGCATCGCCGCGGAAGTTGAAAAATTTGGCTATGACATTCCTGTATTGGTCGACAGCCATCAACTAGTGGGTGAGTCGCTGAATGTCAGTAGAACCGCTGAAATTTATGTGATCGATCCAAAATCAAAAAAAGTGGTCTATCATGGCCCGGTTAGCGACAAAGTCACTTACGAAGTTCAAAAAGAAAAAGCAGCAAATAATTATTTGGCCGATGCTCTGGACTCGATTATTGAGGGCAAAAAAATCGCTGTCGCCAATGTAGACGCCCCCGGATGCTTGATTAACTTTCCGGAAAACGAAAATCGCGACCAACATACAAAAATTTCCTACCATGACACTATTGCCCCACTCCTTGAGGAAAACTGCATTGGCTGCCACCAGGAAGGCGGAATAGGTCCATGGGCAATGACGAGTTACGAAATGGTGAAAGGCTTTTCACCAATGATTCGAGAAGTCATTCGAACTGATCGCATGCCACCTTGGCACGCGGACCCCGAAGTTGGTCATTTCCTACGAGACAAAAGCCTTAGTGCCAATGAAATCAAAACATTGGTGCACTGGATCGAGGCCGGCTCACCTCGTGGTGAAGGACCTGACCCATTAGCCGTGCCACGAGAGCCTTTAAAGGACTGGCCACTGGGACAACCGGACATGATTCTCGCATTGCCGGCAGCCACCATTCCGGCAACCGGTATTGTTGATTATCGATATCCGGTGATTGAAAACCCTCTAAAAGAAGGCAAATGGTTGCAAGCGAGCACGGTAAAGGTGGGCTCACGCGAGACGGTTCACCATGTTCTCAGCGGCTTCATGAAAGAAATGCCAAAAGACGGCCAGAGTGGCCAGATTGACTGGGGACCATCAGTTGGTGGTTATGCTGTTGGCGCCGAGTCACAAATCTCTCGTGAAAATATGGGTACTTATATCCCCGCCGGCGGTGCTATCGGCTTCCAAATGCACTACACCACCTACGGCAAAGAAGTCACCGACGAAACTGAAATCGGCTTGTACTTTTACGATGACGACAAGAAGCCCGGGTTAATGGTTCGGAATATGAACATAGCGGATATCTCAATTGAAATTCCGCCAAACACAGCGAGACACGAAGAAAGTGCCTATCTGGAGTTTCCACATGACGCCGAACTGTTGTTTGCCTTCCCCCACGCACATTACCGGGGGCAAGCATCGAGACTATTGGTACGCTACCCGGATGGCAAAGAAGAGCTAGTGTTGTCGCTACCTCGATATGATTTCAACTGGCAGCGATCTTACGAATTTGCCGAACCCATTCAAATACCTGCAGGCTCCAAGTTGATATCAATTAATGTCTACGATAATAGCAGTAATAATCCAGCTAACCCTGATCCATCTGACACCATTTATTGGGGTGAACAATCCCATGAGGAAATGTTATTTACCGCTGTCAGCTATCGCTGGAAAGACGAAACAACGGACAATATGAAGGATGAATACCAAGAAGAACTTAGCAATACACGACTTTTTGGTATGCTCGACGACAACATCAACGACAAACTCGAACGAGAAGAACTAAAAGGCAGACCCGGTAAGATGATCGCTAACAGCTTTGATCGACTGGATCGCGACGGTGACGGTGCCATTAATCACGAAGAATTTGCCGCCGTTGCCGCGATGATGGCTCAACGCTAAATTAACAATATTTAATACGAAGTAAATGGTCTGGGAATCGAATTTCCAGACCCTTTTTTACACCCGCTTCCTTTTCATCAAAAAACCTACTAAATCAATAGGTTATTGCCCATCAACTGCACCATCGCCTGCCGGTGTACTATTGATCAAATAGTACACATCAAAAAGTTCACAACCGATAGTTATTATCTCTCCCGTTTAACTCGCGGATTTATATTTCTAATCTGGCTATAGTTAGACCACAATAGTTTGATCATAAAAAAACCAATGGATATAAAGGACACGGCGATGGCGACTAAATTGGCTAAGCGGTTACTAACAATGGGGATACTGAGCTCAGCACTCTTATTCACTTCATTCGGCACACTGGTCTCCACTGCGTCAGCCGCACCGATGCAAACGGCATCGGCAAGTGACAGTGTTATCGGCATGCGTGTCGATGATTTTGAACTTCTCGATCACAAAGGCGCTGCACACCGCCTCTACTATTACGACGATGCACCTGCAATTGTAATCATGGTTCAAGGTAATGGCTGCCCGATTGTGCGTAACGTCATACCGGGGCTTAGGGATGTTCGCGACGCCTACGCGAGTAAAGGCGTCAAGTTCTTGTTATTGAATTCAAACTTGCAAGACAACCGGGCGAGCATCGCCGCCGAAGTTGAAGAGTTTAGCTACGATATGCCTGTACTCATTGACAGCAACCAGCTCGTCGGAGAATCACTAAAAATCACTCGAACAGCTGAAGTGTTCGTCATTGATCCAAAAACCAAGAAAGTCGTTTACCACGGTCCCGTTGACGACCGCGTGACCTATGAAATTCAAAAGAAAAAGGCCGATAACAACTATCTGGCCAATGCACTCGACGATGTATTAGCCGGCAAAAAAGTGAGAGCCGCTGATATGGATGCGCCGGGGTGTATTATTAACTTCCCTGAAAACGAAAAACGCGATCAGCATGCAGATATTTCCTATCACGATACCATCGTACCGTTACTGGAAAAAAACTGTGTTGGCTGTCACCAGGTTGGCGGTATTGGCCCGTGGGCTATGAACAGTTACGAAATGATTAAAGGTTTTTCTCCTATGATTCGCGAAGTCATCCGCACCGATCGCATGCCTCCCTGGCACGCCGATCCTGAAGTCGGTCATTTCCTTCGCGACAAGAGTCTCACCTCCATCGAAATCAAAACACTGGTTCACTGGATAGAAGCCGGTTCACCCCGTGGCGAAGGTCCTGATCCGTTGGCCGCTCCACGCGACCCTCTTCTGGAATGGCCTCTTGGCAAGCCCGACATGATTGTTACCCTGCCTGCATTCACTATTCCTGCAACAGGCGTTGTTGATTACCAGTACCCGGTTATCGATAACCCATTAACTGAACCAAAATGGTTAAAAGCCAGCACGGTTAAAGTTGGCGTTCGTGAAGCTGTTCACCACGTACTGAGTGGCATGATGAAAGAAAAACCAGCGAGCGGTCAAGGCGGCCAAAGAAACTGGGGCTCATCTATCGGTGGTTACGCTGTTGGCGCTGAATCCAGTATTGCCCGTCAAGACCACGGTACCTATTTACCCGTTGGCGGCGCTATCGGCTTCCAACTGCATTACACAACATTTGGCAAAGAGGCGACAGATCAGACGGAAATCGGATTGTACTTCTACAAAGACGATGAACTACCCGAACTGATGATACGCCAATCTGTCGTCATCGATGTTTCGATAGAAATTCCTGCAAACACCGCGGGCCATGAGGAAACGTCTTATCTCGAATTCCCTCATGATGCAATTTTGTTAGGCGCCTTCCCTCATGCCCACTATCGCGGTCAATCGTCGACACTGACCATTCGCTACCCTGATGGCAAGGAAGAATTGCTACTGTCACTGCCTCGCTATGACTTTAACTGGCAGCGCATGTATGAGTTCACCGAGCCGCTGGAAATTCCAGCCGGGTCCAAGCTTATTGCGGTCAACGCTTACGACAATTCTTCGCAAAACCCCGCCAACCCAAACCCTTCAGACGTGGTTACCTGGGGTGAGCAGTCCCATGAAGAAATGTTGTTTACCGCCATAACTTATCGCTGGAAAGATGAAACCAGCGCTAACCAGAAACCCGTGTACAGCAAGCAGCTCGACGATACCCGTATGTTTGGCATGCTTGATGACAACGTTAATGACCTGTTGGAAAAATCAGAGCTGAAAGGTCGAATGGGTCGTATGATTGCCTCCAGCTTCGACCGGCTTGATAGCAATGGTGACGGCGCACTCAACCACGACGAATTTGCTGCCGTCGTCGCTATGATGGCTCAACGCTAGATCGCTCAGACGAACAACAAAAGGCCCGTTAGCTTACGCTAGCGGGCCTTTTTTATTGGATGCAAAGTTCCAACATCATATTTTTAACTTACGCCATCAACAATGTGAAACGTTCAATCCTCGGCAGGCCTATCCGCCTGTCACAAAGTGGAAGAAATAGATCTCACTGTCTGGATCAATTGATTCAAGCAAAGGATCGACAATAATTACATCATCAATCGCTACCGCCATTTTATCGAGCCCGCTCTCTTTTAACTGCGGATAACGTTGTATCAGTTCCGTCATCAAATCTCGAAAGACGCTGGCATCAACCGTTACGTGATTCCCCCCAATCAGCTTTTCAAGCTCATTAGGGAAAATAACCGTTGCCATACAACCTCCTAAACCAATACCCGTGCTAACTGTTTGCCTGTATCACCGCCAGCACGTTGGGAGGAGAACAGGGCAGGTCAGTAATGGGGGCGTTGATAGCGTCACTGACAGCGTAAGCCGTTGCCGCTAACGGTGGGATAATACTCGATTCGCCCACGCCACGAACCCCAAAAGGATGCGCTGGATTGGGCACCTCAACAATCACCGTTTCTATCATCGGAAGATCTGAAGCCAAAGGAATTCGATAATCAAGAAAACCAGGGTTTTGTAAAATCCCCTTGTCGTTATAGATATACTCTTCGTTTAACGCCCAGCCAATTCCCTGGGCGGCTCCACCTTGATACTGGCCTTCAACATAACTGGGATGGATAGCTTTACCGGCATCCTGAATAGCGGTGTAGCGAACCACGTCTACTTTTCCCGTTTCCTTGTCAACTTCAACATCACAAATATGAACCGCAAAACTAGGACCTGCACCGCGAGCATTGATATTACCTTGCCCTGCAATCTGACCACCCGTTCGATCAGCTGTCGCACA
>CAYNZI010000134.1:0-6702 GCA_964401565.1 uncultured Spongiibacteraceae bacterium | reverse complement strand
GTAATCACCCAAATTAGTAGTACTTTTTTTATTTTTAACCCGCAACTATTGCAGGTGGAACATTCAAACAAATTTCCGATCGATGCCTGTGTTTGTGAAAAACTTATAGTTTACCGAGCAAACTCGACATCATTACAGGCAGATCTAACTCTGAAACAGGCCTACTATAAAAATAACCTTGGGCTTCATCACAACCCATTTTTTTCAATAGTGTTAGCTGATCAAAATCCTCAACCCCCTCTGCAATGACTTTTAACCCAAGACTTTTCGCCAAAGAAATTATTGCATTAACAATGGCCCTGTCTTCAGAGTTATTGGCTAAATTGGAAACAAACGAACGGTCAATTTTTAAAGTATCAACAGGGAGTTGCTTGAGATAACTCAGAGAAGAGTAACCTGTTCCGAAGTCGTCAATTGCAATCGAAACACCAAGATCTTTTATACTGCGTAAAACCTTCATGTTGGATTCAACATCCTCCATGACTACGCTTTCAGTTATTTCGATTTCCAACATGCTGTAAACTAATCCAGGCAATTCAATTGCTTTCTGGATATCACTTAAGAGAGAGCTGCTATGTAGTTGTTTAGCTGACAAATTGATAGCAATCTTAGCCGGATAGATACTTCCATTACTCAACAATGAGCAAGCCTTAGTCAATACCTCAAGGCCGATAGGAATAATGAGTCCGTTAGCTTCTGCGAGAGGAATAAAGTCAAGCGGAGAAACTAGGCCCCGCTCAGGGTGCAGCCAGCGAATCAATGCCTCGAAGCCCACCACAGTATTAGACTTAAGACAAACCTTAGGCTGATAATGAAGTACATACTGATCCTTGTTAAGGCCTTCACGCATCGCCGAGGCTATCCTAATATTTTCTAATTCTTTATCCCCCAACGCAGCATCATAATAACAATAGGTATTACGCCCACTCTCTTTCGCCTGATACATGGCCTGGTCTGCTTTGCGCATTAGATCCAGATGGTCGAGGCCGTCGTAGCGATAACGTGAGATACCTATACTAGCGCTAATATCAAGAACGCAATCCTCAAATTGTTTAGTGAAATTTAGTCTGCTGACCAAAACATCGGCGACTCGGTCAAGCACACGATTAACCATTCGGCCACTAATTATCAGGGCAAATTCATCACCACCGAGACGAGCAGAGAAAATGTATTTGCTGCGAATACGGTTAAGATAATCAGCCACTTCCTTCAGTAACTGGTCTCCAGCATTGTGGCCTTGACTATCATTAACTTGCTTAAATCCATCAAGATCAATATAGAACACAGCCATTTCATCATCACAATCAGCTGCTCTTTTCAAAGATTCTTTTAGACGCTCCATATAGAGCGTACGATTCGGCAATAGTGTTAACTGGTCATAATGTGCTAGGAACTTGAGTTGATTCTCGCTTTCCTTAATATCGGTGAGATCTAGTAGAGTTATCACATAACGACTCAGTGCGGAAATCTCATCATTTACCGTAACTATTGAAGCTAGTGTAGGAATAAATTCCCGAGAGCCTCCCTTTATCCAAACTTCGCCTTTCCATTGTTGTAGCCTCTCTACTCGCTGAACAATTTCGGCCGCACTATTGGGTGATTCGAGGTGAAATAACTGCTGGATGCTCTGATATTTTTTTGAACAATGCGTTCCGATAAGAGTAGAAAAAACGGGGTTCGCCTCTATTATCCTGAATCTATTGTCGAGAATGGCGATGCCTTCTGCGCAGTTATCGAATACAACCTTTGATAACAGTAACCGTTCTTGTTTTTCCCGATCATCAGTAACGTCCTGAACCGTACCTAGCATTCTTATAGGCTGGCCGGCATTATTGCGATAGACCTTGCCCAGTTCAATGACATGTCGTAATTCCCCATTGGGCCGAATCACGCGATGCTCAATACAATAAGGAATGTTGTTATCTATTGCCGCCGTCACCGCTGAACTGACGCGATCACGATCATCAGGGTGGATATAATTTAGGAACTCGTCATAACTTGCGCCAAAAGATTGCGGCTCAACGCCAAAGATGCGGTATATCTCATCGGACCACTCCAAATGATTATCAAGAATTTGCCAATCCCAAGAGCCGATGTGTCCAATCGCTTGTGATTGACGAAGAAAGTCCTCTTGTTTGTTTATAAAGTTACGTCGCTCGCGCTGTATTACATCGGAGCGAAGGGCAACAAAGACCCAGGCTTTTCCATCCCTGTACAAATGACTAAGCGCAATGTCAACTGGGACTTCCTGTCCCTGCTTATTACAGGCGTAGAGATCCTTACTAGCGCCCATCTGCCGAGTACCGGGAGACTGACTATAACTGTGGCGATGCATCCCATGATTACCGTGATAGCGCTCTGGAATTAGGAGCTCTACCGGGCATCCATGCAACTCCGCACTTTGATAGCCTAGTAAGTCGTCAACTCGATGATTGCTCCAAACGATTAACCCCGCCTCATCAACCACCAATAAGGCTTCGGGCACATGATGAATAATTTCATTTGACCAATGAATACTCATGAACAGATGATATCTTCCTGATAATTGGACACGTTAAACAACATGTTAGCCTACTGATTTTTTACTATTTTTATTATTAGCGTCTAATGCAGACTCATAATTTTCTTTCAAAAGGTCACTGGGACTTAACTGGAATAATTTTTTGAAATCGTGAGAGAAACTACCCATATGCCAATACCCAAGACCATTGGCGATATCGGAAATGACGCCGTGGCTCAGCTGGCTATGTCGAAGACGTCTGCGCGCCGTATTTAGACGCACAGCCTTAATGAGATGTTTGGGCGTTACGCCTAAGTGGTTCCTAAATAAGTATTGTAAATTTCGAGGAGATATACCTAAGTTTTCTGAAAGCTCATTAATCGATGGGGGAGAGTCGATATTGTCGCCTATCATCGAGAGTGCAGATAGAAAAGTCTTCGGTCGTTGTTTTGTACTTTGGTCGCACTGATTACCAAAAATTGATAGGAGCAAAGGCGCCACTTTATTTTCACTGATGACTCTTAACCACTCTGCTTTGCACTGTGTGATTATATCCACGCCATTAAAATGTGCTTTTATCTCCAGCAGCCATATTTGCAACTGTCGTAACTGTATAGCTGATGGATAATACAAACCGCGACCATAATGTTGCGAGTGGTCGTACCGATAACCCAGCAACCGGTGCATTTCATCGTTACTAATATTGACGGTGACCCCACTAAAATCATCTGGAGTAATAAATGTGACCGCTTCGCCAAAAGGAACACAGCGTATAACTGGAGCTGTTGTTTTTTGATCGACAAAGCTGGCCGTCTCACCGGCCATCGGAATCATAAAGGTAAAGCCGGGCTCAGCTTGTATCGATTTATGTATCGACTTTAGCGTGTGACTCAAAAATAAATAACCATAGTTACTAACAGAAACTGATAATTGACTGGACTGGCTCCGACCAGAAACTAACTGGCTTATATGGGCGTCCCAACTAGAAATACTATCGATGTAATCATCGACATCGCTAAACTGCGAATAGGTCAAGCTCATTTTTCGTAATGGCATGGTCTCACTCATACATCTACTTCTCATCAATGAGGACGATTTTTATCTTTTATTAGCGCCCAGCAATCCGTATGTTACACGCGCCAACTTTTATCCACATATAAAGTAAGGACAACGTCTCGTCATAGTAACTTACCTTTGATCTATGACATATCAAAAATACGAACTAGACCGCACCTCTTTCGTGGAGCGTAATTTTCAGCTCATTTAGACGTTAACGTAAATATTTTTGGGAGGAATATTATGACGTCTTAAAACGACTGGTAATGCGAATGAGTCGATGATCAGGGCGTCGATCAGCTTGTGGAGTGTGATTAGATTGGAAAAGTCGAGAATTTCGTCCCCTGCGGCGGTAGTCGGCTGGCCCGCCTCGTCGATAAGATGAGCAGTAACAACGCTGTGAGGGCTCGACACAAAATTTTCATGGAAGGGAGGCACATCTGGATTCGCCGCGCTGTCAGGTAATTCACGGGCAATAAAGCGCTCACCCAGTGCTTCCTGATAAGCTGCAAAGCGCTCCGCCTTGCAAAATTGATCACCCTTAAAGCGATAAGCTAAGACGGTTAGCTCTTCTTGTTCAAGCCTCTCTCGAACGGTTTGAAGTTCCTCTTTGGCAATTTCAAGTCCTCCAGAGTCTCCCAGCGGCAGGGACGTTTGGGCGAGCACAGGCGCCAGTACCGACGACTCAAGCATCATAGAGAGGGCAAAATTACCCGTAAAACACATACCAATGGCACCATCTCGCCCAAATAAGGAAGGCATATACACCGTGAAACCCACCTCACGCACCCACCGACTGAAACGCGCAACATGCGGGCTTATTCCTGGCATTTCAGTCATAACAATCACTGCCGGCCCGGTTCCCGCTACATACACTTTCTTTTCTACTCCATTAAGCGATATTTTACGGCTAGTGAAATCTTCGAGTGAGTCGTCTACTTTTACGCTACGTTGATTCATGGTCGGATCTCTTTTGTTTTGAAGGTTCCAATATATTGAAACCCGCAAAGGCCGCAAAACCCCGTCAAGCGAATGCCTTGGGTAAAGCATCTTTTAACCAGATAGTCGACACTGCAGAGAGTGTTCTTGCCCAAGACGGATATCATGGACTGAGTACACGCAAAGTCGCAGACCTTTGTGGCATCAGTGTGGGCAATCTTACCTATCACTTTCCCAATAAAATGCTGTTGATCGAGGCTGTCATGACATCAGTATGTGACCGATACGATCGGAACAGGGCAGAGATTTGGCTTCACAAAGACAACCTTAATCCACAGGACTACATTGGTAATTTGATAAGCTGGATGATTGAGGACGCTGTAACACAAGAGACAAGCGCACTATTTCTGGAGCTTTGGGTATTGGCTAAACATCACAAATTTGGCAGTGAAATTTTGGAGTGCTTCTACGCAACGGCGATCGAGTGGATAGTAAAAGGGTTTGAGTGTCATTTTCCAGAAACTAGCGTGGAAAATCGGAAGCAGGCTGCTTATTTTGTATTGACTTTATCGGAAGGGTCTTTAGCAATTTTTTCCAGACATCATCAGAGACCTGTTAATCAGAAACACATTACCAAACATGCAGTGGTTGCGGTGACGGGAATCCTCTGTGACTCGCATCAGTAACTAACGTTAATAAGAGAACGAATTATGTCTGATGTACCTGTCGCGTGTATATATAGTTGTTAACATTGCCATTACCGACGCCGATCCATACAGGCAATACGAGAAAGGATTTTTTGGCATTTTTAAAAGACACAGCGGCGAGCTTATTGCTTTTGATGATAACCCTATCACGCTGGAAGCTGATGCTCCGCGAAGCGACCGAATGATTATTCTTAAATTAACATCAGAACAAGCAGCCAAAGATTGGTATGAAGACCCTGAATATCAGGCCCTGTCAGAACATTGTCGAGCCGGGACCAAGTTGGAATTTTTTACCATCGTTCACGGTATCTCGGCTCGCTAGTATTTAGAGTTATCCGCTATGGAGCGCACTTTATCGAACGGCCTCAGTGTCTCAAATTTGCGGGATTGAATCAGAAGGGATATTGAAATTACGAGTGAGAGCCGCTAAAGTTTTTGTTGCTAGCTACGCTTTAATAGTCATAACCTCTCTCACATTACTGCCCCGTCAATGGGGCAGCAATGCAATGGTTATTTGTCGAAATGGATGACGGTGCGAATACTTTCGCCCCGGTGTAACAGGTCAAAGGCTTCGTTAATGTCATCCAGACCCATGGTGTGGGTAATAAAATTATCAAGCTTGAATTCACCGGCCAGGTAACGATTAACATACTCAGGCAATTCTGAGCGTCCTTTCACACCACCGAAGGCAGAGCCTCTCCAGACTCGGCCTGTCACCAGCTGGAAGGGCCGGGTTGAGATTTCCTGTCCGGCGCCGGCCACCCCTATAACGACGGATTCACCCCAGCCTTTGTGACAGCATTCCAGTGCTGAGCGCATAACATTAACATTGCCGATACATTCGAAAGAATAATCGACACCGCCATCGGTCAATTCAACAATGACATCCTGAATGGGTTGGTCGTAATCCTGCGGGTTAATGCAATCGGTGGCGCCGAGTTTCCGTGCCAGCTCAAATTTTCTTTCATTAATATCGATCGCAATAATTCGGCTCGCCTTGGCCATAGTCGCACCAATGATGGCCGATAGTCCTATACCACCCATACCGAAAATGGCGACCGTTGCGCCCTCCTCGACTTTCGCGGTATTCATTACCGCTCCCATTCCCGTTGTTACTCCGCAGCCCAGCAGGCAAATTTCTTCCAGTGGCGCATCCTTGTTGACATTGGCCAGTGAGATTTCTGGTAACACTGTGTATTCAGAAAAGGTCGAGCAACCCATATAGTGAAAGATCGGCTTGCCGTTGATGGAAAATCTGCTAGTTCCATCCGGCATTAAGCCTTGTCCCTGGGTGGTTCTGATTGCCTGACAAAGGTTGGTTTTTGGGTTAAGGCAATATTCGCATTCCCGGCACTCTGGTGTGTAAAGCGGAATGACGTGATCGCCTTTTTTCAGGTGCCTGACGTCGGGGCCCACATCAACCACAACGCCTGCGCCTTCATGTCCTAATATCGCAGGAAAGATTCCTTCAGGGTCGGCTCCAGAGCGGGTGAATTCGTC
>CAYNZI010000133.1:0-6717 GCA_964401565.1 uncultured Spongiibacteraceae bacterium | reverse complement strand
AACGCAAGAATCGGTAGGGTTGCCCGAATGGGATCACTGACATATGACCAACCAGCTCATTGAGCCAATGCAGTCGCTGACCCTTCCTGGCGATAATACCGTGCTGCGCCTCATGAGAAGGTAAGTACGCCAACATTACATTCAACATCACTAGCGGTGCAGCTATCCACAGAGGAATAATGCCCAACAGCAGTAGCGGCCAGAGAGACAACCAGGCAAGACAGTTGCCTATGCCCCAGACAACTGCCACCCAGGGAAAAACATTCATGTACTTACCCGCTATCTTGCGCTCCATGACGTCCAGTTGCTCGTCGCTAAAGGCATCCCAATCGGCCTCGCTCATACCGTCAGTAGTCAGCGTCGCGGAAGATTGATCCATCCATTCAAGCGTTGTTTTACTCATGGTTTCACCCATACCCAACTACCCCGCAGCTGCGCCACCAAACCCCAAAGACCACCAATTATCAGCCCAATGACAAGGTTGCTGACAATAATTACTCACCTAAGAATAGCCTTCGCGCGCAGGCAGCGTCAATTTATCGATACCAAAATTTTGACGCCGCCGAGCCTTCCGCAAAAACAATATTGGCAATATGGTAGCAAGAAAAGTTTGAGTAAATCCACACAAAAGCCACTGGCCTTATTCCGGCATGATGAAACTTCTGTTATGTTGTAGGCCTTACAATTCATAAACGAGGAAAATAAGCATGTTCAGTCATATTATGGTTGGTGCAAACGACGTTCAGGAAGCGAAAGTGTTCTATGATGCAGTTCTTGGTGCGATGGGACATGGACCCGGTGTAATCGATGAGCACGGCCGCTGTTTTTATATGACCCCAGCCGGCATATTTTCAATCAGCAAACCTATCAATGGGGAACCTGCATGCAACGGCAACGGTAGCACCATTGGTTTCGCAGCAGAAAGCACTGCCGTAGCAGACGCTTGGCATGCAGCGGGCCTCGCCAACGGCGGTATCACTTGCGAAGATCCTCCCGGTGTTCGCGAAGGCGGTAACGGCAAAATGTATCTTGCCTATTTGCGCGACCCTTCTGGCAATAAAATTTGCGCACTCCATCGGATGGTTTAACACCCGCATAGGCGCACTCCCGGACACTCTCTTAATTATTAACGAGGCGTATCCGGGAACCCCTGCCCCTCTTTACCTCTTCCTTTGAAATGCCAGCACGTTGTATCAATAGAGCTCAAATTAGAGCCGAACCACCCTGCCACCAATTATGCTCGGTTAACGACTTGCGCAAAAGCGTTATACGCGCAAAACTCTGGTAAACTCAAACTCATTGGCAGAACCACTCCATGAAATAACAGCCAAAAATCCTTTGCCCACGGCAATTTCACACAGCCGGAAAAATGGCTAAAGGCCCGATTGGTATACCGAATCAGGTAACTATTTTGTCTGACTATCTAGTCATCACCGCTGTCGTTATCGTTGCCATCATTGCGCATGGGTGGCTATTTCTATGGGTGAAATTTAAAATGGATGAAGGCACAATTTTACACTTTATCCAAGACTCAAAAGAGTCAAACGGAGATACATCTGTGAGCCTGGAAGCCATTTCTTCGCGTACCCACATCAATCAGAATCGAGTTTCTATAGTCTGTGTAAGAAGTCATCATATTAAGGAAGTGCCTGGCGATCCCGAGCACTGGACCTTACTGTAACAATAACTCTAATGACTATTTCAGGTCGTTGAAAATGGGGGCTGATAGCAGGATGGACAGCGCAACTATTATCTGGAGCCTTCTGTTTGGCTCAATCGGCTTAGGCTACTTCATCTACGGCAAGAAACAGTCTGATATTGTTGTGCGATTCACTGGCATCGCACTAATGATTTATCCCTATTTTTTTGCCGAGACCTCGACCCTTGTATTCGTCGGACTCGGGTTGCTGGCACTTCCGCGGCTTATCACAACCATCAGCGATTAAGTCGATATCACTGTATTCTCTATAACCCCCTACGCTGCTTGTTACGCTCGAGAATACGTAGTTTCGAATGAATTTCATCGCGATCAACAGAGGTCCCACGCAGATGACAACGCCCAGCACCGGGATCGAAACTATCGCGACCATGCAGCAACCGACGTAACAACGAGATCAGCGGACTTGATGATGATTAACCAGCGTGCTTGAATACACAGAGACTCACCCGAGGATAAACCAAATAGATTATCGAGGATGACAGCCATGACCTTGGCTAGCAAAGAAACCGTTACAACTGGGCATATTTTCGACTCACTACCAGACCATCCAGATACTGAATTGTTTGATATTCTTGTTGAACACGACAATATGAGAATTGAGCGGATAGTGTCAAATGGCCACAGCTCTCCTGACTCAGGCTGGTACGACCAAGACAGCAACGAGTGGGTCATCATACTACGCGGAGAAGCCATTATCGCGCTTGAAGACGGACAATTAATAAACCTCAAAGCGGGCAGCCATTTAAACATTCCGGCACACACCAAACACAAAGTAACATGGACAAAAGAAAATACTGAAACGGTTTGGATCGCCGTCCACTATTAGCACTGAACCGTCCAACTCTAAAGAAAAATATGATCAGCGCTAGCGATATTGTCCTCTGCGATGGTGCAACAGCATTTCTGTGGTGAAAATTGCCAAAGCCACCCAGATGCAGGCGAAGGTAATCAGGCGATCAGCACCAAAAGGCTCCCTGTATAGGAATATAGCAATAACCAAGGAAACACTGGGTGCTATATATTGAAACATTCCCGATGCGGTCAGCGAAATTTTGGTGATCGCAGCGGAAAAACAAAGCAGCGGAATCGAAGTTACCAATCCGGCCGAAACTAGCAACACATTAGTATTCAAATCAAGATTGCCAAATTGAAGCTGTCCTTTGTCGTATAGCCAGAATAACGCCACCAGCGCGAACGGGGTCATCATCAAGGTTTCCAGTGCTAGACCGGCAACAGAATGCAAGTTGAGATTCTTTCGAATCAGGCCGTAAAACCCGAAACTAAAGGCGAGCCACAACGCTATCCATGGTATTTTCCCAAAATAAATGAGCTGAAACACAATGCCTGAGAAGGCGATCGAAATAGCCATCCACTGCATTGGGCGAAGGCGCTCACCCAGAAAAATCATTCCCAGGAACACACTGAATAAGGGATTAATAAAGTAACCCAAACTGGTTTCTACAATATTATCGTTAACTATGGCATAGATAGAAACAAGCCAATTAGTCGCCATTAGCAACGCGCTAAGAAATAACAAACCCAACTTGCGGGGAGATATTCGAAGTTTGTCCAGCTGCCCGCTGTACAACAAAACCCCCAATAGAAAAACGACAGACCAAAGCACCCGGTGCACCAGTATTTCAACGGGTGAAATATGATCTACAGACTTGAAATAAATCGGCAAAAAACCCCAGAGCAAATAGGCAGAAAGAGCGAAATAAGCACCCTGTATTGTTGTCTTTTCGAACATCTGGCTCCCTTGCTCAATGTACTTGCTTGGCTAGCTGCATCACCGGCACATCGCGGTGCCGTGATCATACTCACAAAATCCGGAGACCACTAGAACTTACGTTAGCCCAAATGTTGAGACCATAGCTTTCTGAAGAAGCCTATGGAAAAACAGCGATTCAGCGTATTATTGGATTGTAGTTTTATATCTCATCAGTGAACGTAAGCTATGTTTCATCAATCAGCACACCAGACAATCTCGACCGAACAGACTGAAAGCCGCGATCTGAGCGTTTTTATCAAGTTTTACGAAGGAAACTCTACCCGATGAAGAAAATCGTCCTCCTTATATTTATCGTATTGTCTGCGTATGGCTACCTGGAGAAAAACCCTACTTTTATACCGACATCGTCAATTGATGATAGCCTTGGCCCCCTGACGCTGGACGACGCTTTTGCCAACAAAATCAGTGACATTCAGGTCGAAGGGACGGGAGTCGTTGTCCATCTTTTTCCCGATGATACCAAGGGAAACAGGCATCAAAAGTTTATCCTTAAACTTTCATCCGGCCAGACGTTATTGATCTCTCACAATATTAGCTTGGCCCCACGTATTGATGCATTAAAAAAAGGCGATATGGTCAGTTTCTACGGAGAATATGAATGGAATACCAAAGGCGGCGTTGTTCATTGGACACATCGCGATCCAGTAGGCAATCATATTGGCGGCTGGCTTAAACACAATGGCTCAATTTTCCAATAATACAACGACAGGGCCGTTACTATTGCTTTACACCTGACGCTCAGACCAACCCCGCCATAGATACCACCATCAGTTTTTTTACAAACTGCGATAAAGAATAGTACATAAACAATACAACTTTGATTTGTCACAATGAGAACATATCCGACTGGGGCGAGAATGGGTATATTCATGTTATCGTCTATTGGAGGCTGTCACTCAATGAAGATTTCCCAGCTGTTGTTCATATTCAGTGTACTCATGCCCGCTGCGGCCGTCACCGCCGAAGACAAGGGCGAATCTTTAATGCAAACGCTATGTGCCAGTTGCCATACGATTTCGGGAAAACACCCGCTGGCTCCGCCTGTTTTCGCTGTAATCAAACATGTAAAACGAGAATACCCTGATCGAGATGACTTCGTGCAGCGTATTGTTGATTGGGCCAACGAGCCCTCTATTGATCAGGCATTAATGCCCTGTGCCATCAAAAAATTTGGCGTAATGCCCGCGTTAAATTACAACGAACAAGACGTCAGGACGATTGCTGAATACTGGTACGATGGTGACATTGACCATCCTTCCGGAAAACAAGGCAAGCATCGCGGAAAGGGGCAAGAGAAGTGCCCGCAATAAACTAGCCGCATGCAACAACGGCTGATTGTGACATTAGGAGAAAAATATGAAACGGAACCCGCTTACTTGTATCCTTATTAGTCTTCTGGCTGTAACACTGACATCGCTACCCACTCAATCAGAAAATCTTATCGATGACTCTGCCTTAAAGGCAGAAGCGATCAGTATCGTCAAACAATTTGGCAGCACCTTGAAACCGTTATTGAAAGAAGCCATCGCGACAGGAGGACTAGATCACGCCATCGATGTATGTTCGACCCAAGCCCCTCAAATAGCCAGACAGCTAGGCGAAAAATCAGGCTGGTCTGTTAAGCGGGTAAGCTTAAAACCTCGCAGTGACCTTCGGGCATCCGCCGATCTTTTTGAAAAAGAAGTCCTGCAACAATTCGACCGCCGTCAGCAAGACGGAGAACCGCTCGATACCATGGCCTACGCCGAAAGAACAGCAACAGAATTCCGTTTCATGAAGGCTCAAGGAACTGATGGCCTATGCCTAAATTGTCACGGAAAATCCATTTCTAGTGAGGTGAAAAACGCGCTTAACCGATATTATCCAAATGACCTTGCTACCGGCTATTCTTTGGGACAAGTTCGCGGAGCGTTCAGCCTGACAAAAAAACTACACAGTAATGGGCCCAATCAACAATAGCAGGGCACTATATACTGACAATTATTTTGCGATGAGAGCGAAACCTCAATGATTGAAATTACTGCAATTGACCACATTGTTTTGAGAACAAGTCATCTCGACCCAATGTTACATTTCTATTGCAAAATTCTTGGCTGTAAAATTGAACGAGAGTTGCCCAAGAAATTTGGATTGACACAGCTTAGAGCCGGAAATGCTCTCATCGATCTAGTTTCGGTCGACTCCCAACTCGGTAAAATGGGAGGCGGGCCACCAACCGCAACAGAAAACAACGTTGATCATTTCTGTCTTCAAATAATGCCAATACCTGAACACGATATTACTCACCATTTAAACAGCTTTGGCATTGACGCTGGCGAGTTTACCGAAAGGTATGGCGCTCAGGGTTTTGGCAATTCTATCTATATCAAAGATCCAGATGGAAACACTGTGGAACTACGCGTTCAACAATGAGATAGGCCACTATGTACAACGGCGAAAAGCTAAACAGTATTACCCATCTGGTTGGCGCGGTACTCGCACTGGTCGGTTTTGGCGCCTTGCTAACGCTTAGTATTCAACAGCACAACTCACGGCTCATCATTAGTTTCATTATTTTTGGTGTTACGCTGATCCTGCTTTATACCATGTCCACGCTGTATCACAGCTTTCATCTACCCAAGCTGAAAAAGATATTCCAAAAGCTCGATCACGTCGCAATTTATCTGCTGATTGCAGGAACCTACACCCCTTACATGCTGGTCTCGCTGTACGATGATGGCGGGGTGACTATGCTAACTGCCGTGTGGATTTTGGCGATCTTCGGCTTGTTACTGGATGTATTCGTACCCAAGCGCATTGAATGGCTGCAGATATTAATTTATCTTGTTATGGGTTGGCTTTGCACATTGAATTATGCCGAACTGCAAGCCGCTATTCCGGTTGCAGGCATAATCTGGCTGACATTGGGAGGCATTGCCTACACTGCTGGCATTATTTTCTATGTGCTGGATAACTTGAAAAAACTCGCCCATGCCCACGGCATTTGGCATCTATTTGTTTTATTAGGTTCAATTAGCCATTTCATATCGATCGCAGCCTACGTCAGATAGCCACACAAATCTAAAGCTAATCACGCCTATTCATTATCAGCTGCCACATGGCGATAGAAACAGGGCAGTTACTGGTCACATGATATTTCAGTAAGCCATAGCTCATCACACGGTTTTTCATCTGTTAAAGGGCTACTCACTTTACTTTGCCTCGT
>CAYNZI010000132.1:0-6739 GCA_964401565.1 uncultured Spongiibacteraceae bacterium | reverse complement strand
TCTTGATCCCGACTTTGCCGCTACAACCATGTTTGGCGAGCGCATTGGCCACGGAGCGTGGACCGGAGCCGTTGTATCAGCCGCTATCGCTCTTGAACTACCGGGACCAGGCACTATCTATTTGGGACAGAACTTGTCTTTTCGCTCACCCGTTAAGGTGGGAGATACCATCACAGTGACTCTCGAAGTGATAGAAAAAAAGGATGCCAAGAAATTCATAACCCTAAGTACACTGGTTGTGAATCAACATGATAAAACGGTTGCCAAAGGAACCTCTGAAGTCATCGCACCCACCGAAAAGCAATCGTTGGCACGCCCTGAATTACCGGCGATCACCATCGGTTAACATCCAGACTGGGAGCGCAGCTCAATCCGATGCCCAAGAAATCGGTGGCGACGCCCAATCCCCGTGATACTGAAACAGTGAACTACCCATCAAAGGTGTAACTTTCCACGGTATTTTCTCTATGAGAATGGTCTCATAGTCTATAATCTGGTGAAGTTAAAACTGACGTAATCACAGGAACAGCCATTTTTATGCACCTTCCACGGTATAACATTCTCGCTCTATTGACAGTCGCCTGTCTCTGGTACACCCCGGTTGTTGCCCAAGGATTGGATGCTGAACTGAGAAAACTCACCAGCTATGAACAGCAACTCACTGAGTTGCGAAAAAAGCAGCAGCGCAGTCAAACCGCTATCCAAAAAAATAACACCGATCTCTCGGCAGCGCTCAATCAGGACTCTCCGGAAAAAGATAAACTCGCGGCAGCCAAACAGGCCTTTAACGAGGCAAAAAGCAACTTTGAGTCAGCTCCCTCCTCTGCCAATAAATCCAAAATGAAAAACGTAGAATTCCAATATGTTCTTGCTGAACGTAAATTCAAAAAGGCAAACAACAAACCGAACGCTTTGAAAAATAAACAAGAAACCCTCAACGCCGAACTGTCTCGTATCAATAGCGACATATCATTACTTAGTAATACGATTAGCGATCAACAACTACACATAGACAAAACCCGCGCACGCGCAGCCGCGACTGAACAATCTCGTCGCACAGAACAGCAACGACTAAAAGCCGCCGCCGCATCAGCAGAAATTGCTCGATTGAAAGCAAAAATTGCGCAACAAGAGCGAGAAGAACAGGCAAGAATAGAATTGGCAATGAAAAAAGCAGAGTTACAATTAGAAGCCGAAGAGGCTCAAATGGCTATTGAAAAGCAATCGCAGAAAACAGTCAGAGAAGGTTCTGCAAGCCAGCAAAATGTATCATCTCCTGCACCCATAATCTCTGCCAGGTCTGGCGAATTGTCCGAAAAGAGCGAATCAAACATCGTACAGCTCCTCAGCAGCAGTGACGTTGTGGCCATCCAGCAAAAGATTACAGATATTTTAAATCAGCCTGAGAAGAAAAAATCATCCCGGTACAACAAAATACTCAACATAAAAACGATTAACAACCAGGGCTCGAGCGGACGGGCAAAATCGAATACATTGCGTGCACTAGGCCACAATATCTATCGGGGCTCAGCATTATTGAATGGCGGCGATACCATGTTTATCATTGGGTTCAATAATTGGCGACAAAATGTACCTATAGCGACGACAACAAAGACCGCATTTACCTTTATTTACGACGGATCTGACCCCAAAAAACCTCGACTCACCTACTTTTTAAGTTCACTAGATAAGTAAACACCACCCTGACCATACCAAACTATTGATGATTATCATCAGCCTGCAACTTCCAACGCGACTCTTACACCTATGTCTGAACCAAACGTAGGAGAACAATCACCCTATCAGCTCGATACGGCTGAACTTCAATGGCAAGATGGCGATATCCCCACTGCAAGCCAATTCGACGACATTTACTATTCTGGGCTTCGCGGCCTCGATGAATCGCGCTATGTCTTTTTGCAGCACAATCAACTGCCCCAACGCTGGCAACAGATGGAGACCGGTAGTCACTTTACTATTGTAGAGACAGGTTTCGGCACCGGTCTTAATTTTCTTGCCGTCTGGCAGCTATGGCGACTGCAGGCTCCCGCTAGCGCCAGGCTCCATTTCATCTCCGTAGAGAAACACCCCTTAAAGCGAGAAGAACTACATCGCGCATTATCCATCTGGCCCGAATTGAAAGAAATGGCCGATCAGCTAATTGACCAATACCCTATTCTGACCCCCGGACAACATTATCTCAATTTCGATAATGGTTCAGTCAACCTGACACTATTGATGGGTGACGCCAGAACCAGCCTTGAGCAATTGAGAGATAGTGACCACCCTCAATGGCAACAGTTGCGATCGTTTCAAATAGACGCTTGGTTTCTGGATGGGTTTACGCCCTCAAAGAATCCGGAGCTATGGAATGACACTATATACACGCTGATGTCTGATTTAAGTTGTGAGCACACCACTTTATCCACCTTCACCGCTGTCGGCTCTGTGCGTAGAGCATTGATCGATCATGGTTTTAAAATGGAAAAAGTCAAAGGTTTCGGAAAGAAACGAGAAATGATGAAAGGGGCCTTTACCCAACAACAAACACCCTCTCAAGATCAACAACGACATTCAGCGCCAGGTATTAAAGCGCCCTGGTACGTGAACAGAAACAACAGCAATCAGACACCTTTTGATAAGCATATTGCGGTCATCGGCGGAGGTCTGGCAGGCGTCACCAGTGCATATGCAATGGCACAACGAGGCTGGAGGGTAACACTCATCGAACGTCAGCAACAATTGGCAGAAGGTGCATCCGGCAATTCACAGGGCATGTTATATACCAAATTGTCGCCAAAACCGGGCACATTAAATCAGTTTACGATGGCGACCTATTTATATGCCCTGCGTTACTACAGGCAATGGCAACACAGAGACGCCGTCCCCCAAGACCAACTCGATTTTTGCGGATTATTGCAATTGGCCAGTACCGAGAAAGAGCGACAGCTCATTCCTCAACTGCAACATGCCTTCGCCGGCCAACCCGGTCTTGTACAGTGTTTATCGCAACAACAAGCCAGTGAAGTAGCCGGAATCGAGGTAGGACATCCTGGCTGGTTTTTCCCAGGAGCTGGATGGTTATCTCCCGGCTACTTGTGTCGATCACTGGCAGAGCATCCCAGAATTAATATCGTCCGCCATACTGAAGTACTCAATATTGATTTTTCTGGCACTAACTGGCAACTCAGCGGATCTGCACATCAACAAATCGCCACGGCTGACGCTGTCATTATCGCCAATGGTCGAGACGCTGTGCAATTCGAACAAACGGCCCATCTCCCGGTTAAAACTATCAGGGGGCAAGTCACTCAGCTGAGTTCAGACTACACACACGGTAACCTCAACACCGTTATTTGCCATGAAGGTTATATCACACCTGCCAGTAATGGTCGGCACAGCCTCGGTGCCACCTTTGATAACGGCGATACTGATATTTCATTGAGAGCATATGACCATCAGCGCAATCTTGAAAGTCTCGAAGAAGCACTTCCGATGCTGCTCAAACAACCCACTTCAAACATTGATACATCGATACTTGAAGGGCGTGCCGGATTGCGTTGCACCAGCCCAGACTATCTTCCCATAGTTGGACCAGCTCATAACTATTCCAAATTCATCGAAGACTACGGTGTACTCAGGAAAAACGCGCACCAAGACATAGCTACTGCTGGTTGCTATCATCCTCACCTCTACCTGAATATCGCCCATGGCTCCCGTGGAATCACTTCAACGCCTCTGTGTAGCGAACTACTCGCATCGATAGTGTGCGGCGAGCCTCACCCTCTGCCGAGAAGTCTAATAACCGCGCTAAATCCTGCAAGGTTCATTATTCGTGATCTGGCACGCAACAAAATTTAGATAAGCGAGGTATTTCGCGGTAAGATAGTTCTAGTTGTTACTGGCGTTAGCCGAAGACCATTTGAGGCCACTATGTTGTTATCACACGATGTCCCATCTCAAGTCCCAACTGAACTGGATAGTATCCACAATTATTATGAAAGTATGGTTTTTGCAGCGATTAGAGTAAAGCTACCCACAAAGTATGGCAGCACAGCTTATATTGCCGATATTGCCTGTGTTGCGCTAAATGAGTTGCCCCCTCGATATATCCGTCACGAAGTCGACATGTCGTTCTACTTAACGTCACAGGAACGACAGGTAATGTCAGCCAATGTTGAACGCGCGGTCACCAGTGCCATCGCCTATATCGACAACAGCGACCAGCAATACGATTAGTGCGATCTTTATTGCTCATTCTTATGCTGTATTGCTTGCCTTCGGTCTTACTGGCAAATCCCCTTACGATGAAACCCCCGGTTACTGAATATCAGTATCGGATCATAACCAGCTACCCCCACTCTACCGATGTTTTTACCCAGGGCTTCGAATACCGCCACGGCTTACTCTATGAAAGCGCAGGACGGCGAGGCCAATCGCACATAGCCAAACGTTCACTCAATGCGATAAACCCGATCAAAGCGAAACCGCTTTCCAGCCGCTACTTTGGCGAAGGTCTAAGCTTGCTAGGCAACCGACTGTTCCAGCTAACATGGCAATCCGGTCTCGGTTTTATTTACGACCCCGAGACATTAGACAAAATTGGTGATTTTCCTATTGACGGTGAAGGCTGGGGCCTGACTAACGATGGACAGTATCTCATCACCAGCAATGGCTCCTCCCAGCTCTCATTTATCGACCCGGAAACATTCTCAATTGTTCGCACATTGAATGTTAGCTTCGAAGGCAGCTTGCTCGCCAATATCAACGAATTGGAATGGGTCAATGGTGTAATCTACGCTAACATTTGGCAAAGCCACTGGATTGTCATGATAGACTCAGAAACCGGCAACGTCATCGGCAAGGTTTATCTAAAAAACCTGCTTCCTGACAGCCTGAGATCTGACAAAACAGGTGTCCTTAACGGCATTGCTTTCGACCACCAAGAAAAACGATTACTGGTTACCGGTAAATACTGGCCACGTATTTATCATATCGAACTGACCGAGACTAAACAGTAGACCGGCAACAACCCAACATAAATTGAAACCCGAATAGCACTGACGATCAATGGTCTGGAAGTCTTCAGTAGCGAACTATCGTTAATTTACAATTCACGTATAATCATCACTTTTTTAGGGAAAAACTATGCGCTTACCCGTCATTGTCGGCATGGGTGGAGTTAACGCTGCTGGCCGCACTTCCGGTTTTCAAAGTTTTCGCCGCATGATCATCGATGTACTACCGGAAAACGAACGCGAGGACACCCTGCTGGGCCTTGCCGTTATGATGGGACTTGTGACAGCCGAAGGCGGCAGCTCGGGCAAAACCCTATACCGTGATGTTGAAGCGGGTGAAGCGGGAGAACTGCTGACCGCCAGCGACGTTGCCAAGCAATATGGCCAACAAGTCATGGATGGAACTCTGGTGCGTCGCGTTGAGCCCAGTTACTTCGATGTCGATGCCCTGCACTGGCAGTCTAACGGCGCCTTAAAACCAGATCCAAACCAGCATACTGGAGAAATAAAGTTTGTCCTTGCGACGAATCAGCTGCCGACAGAACTACCTGACAATTGGTCGACTCAACCTCAGGACGACAAACATGTGTTAATAACAGTTGCCGGAGAACTCAATGTAAAGATAGACAATTTTCGCGATTTTCCGTTTAAGTCTGCAGGGCAGCTGCCTAGCGGGTTTAATATGAGCGAACTGTACAACTCTCGATTCCAGCCTCGCGGCCTGCAAATGGCTCTGTTTGGCGCCACTGATGCGCTGCGTTCCATGGGTATCGAATGGGATACAGTGCTCAAGCATATCCAACCGGATCAGGTCGGCGTTTATTCGAGTAGCGGTTTTGGACAGATGGACGCCAATGGATACGGCGGCATGCATCAGGCTCGCATGAAAGGCGATCGCGTTACGACCAAAGCACTGGCGATGGGAATTAATTCCATGCCAACCGATTTCATCAATGCTTACGTCCTCGCCAATGTGGGTATAGCCAGCAGTTCAGTCGCCGCCTGTGCTACATTTTTATCGAACCTTCGCCATGCAGTTTCAGACTTACAAGCGGGCAAAATCAGAGTGGCCATGGTCGGCAATAGTGAAGCACCCATCGTACCAGAGCTAATGGACGGCTTTGGTACGATGGGCGCACTGGCTACCGATGACAATATGATCAAAGCCTATGGCGAACCTATCGTGGATCATCGCCGCGCCAGCCGTCCCTTTGCCAACAACTGCGGCTTCACCATTGGCGAAGCCAGCCAATATTTCATATTGATGGACGATGACCTGGCACTGGAATTAGGCGCCCCTTGCCTGGGCTCCATCACTGATGTGTTTATCGATGCGGATGGTGTTAAAAAATCAATCACCGCACCCGGCCCGGGCAATCACATTACCATGGCCAAGGCAGCCGCCGCCGCTACTGCAGCGGCCGGCGGCCAAGCACTCCGTGAAAAAAGCTTTGTTCTCGCCCACGGTTCAAGTACACCGCAGAACCGCGTCACTGAATCTCAAATATTTGACCAGGTTGCGGAAGCATTCGACATCAATGACTGGCCTATTTTAGCCGTAAAAGCCTATCTGGGGCATACCATTGCACCTGCCAGTGGCGACCAGTTGGCCGTGGCCCTCGGCGCCTTCCAGTATGGTATTTTGCCTGGCATACAAACCATTGATAAGATTGCTGATGACAACAACAACACATCATCACTCCGCTCCTGACAACAACAAC
>CAYNZI010000131.1:0-6750 GCA_964401565.1 uncultured Spongiibacteraceae bacterium | reverse complement strand
TTCGATCAGCTGTCGCACAAATCTCTGCTGCTGACAGCTTTTCAGACCCAGCCATATTGACGGCAACGCCATCGACCCAATCAACAGAAGCTATGTCCACATTCCACACCGTAGCGGCGCGCTCTTTCATCTGCCTAATCACATCTTTTGCTGCCTCAACAACCGCCATGCCGGTAGCAAATGTTGTTCGACTGCCACCAGTGCCATCGTTATGTGCAATATTTTCAGTGTCTGCAATAATAGTTTTGAAATTTTCAGCGGCGATACCCAAAGTTTCCGCTGCCATTAATTGCATCGATGCGCGCGAACCGCCAATATCGGGAGACCCTTCAACAATAGTCCCTGTGCCATCACGATTCATATTAAGTGTCACGCTTGAAGAACCACCAATATTAAACCAAAATCCGGCAGCAACACCGCGCCCCTGATTTTCTTTCAATGCCTGTTGGTAGTGCGGTGAATTTTTGGCGGCTTCCAAACACTCTACCAGCCCAACTTGTTTCAACTTCGGCCCGTAAATTGTTTTTGTCCCTTCCTTCGCCGCATTCTGAAGACGAAATTCGATAGGATCTATCTTTAAACGAGCAGCCAGTTCGCTAATGATCATCTCTGCTGCATACTCCGCTTGCGGCGCACCCGGTGCTCTATAGGCAGCAACTTTAGGTTTGTTAACAACCACGTCGTAACATTCAACGAACATGTTTTCAACATCGTACGGTGTAAAAGCGGTCATACCACCAAGGCGGGCAGGAGAGCCCTTAAATGCACCGGCTTCATAATGTAGCTTCCCTTGCATTGCCGTGATAGTACCGTCATTTTTTGCCCCAATTTTAATCCAGTTTCGAGTGGCAGAGCCCGGGCCAGATGCTTTGAAAACCTCATCCCTGTCCATAATCATTTTTACCGGTCGCCCCGATTTTTTTGACATGAGTAACGCTACCGGCTCGAGATAAACTGTCGTCTTTCCTCCAAAACCACCGCCAATTTCACTCGCGATAACTTTCAGTTTGCTAAGGTTCATATGCAACAACTTAGCGGTTGTGGCCCGAACATCAAAATGACCCTGAGTACTACACCAAACCATCGACTGTCCGTGTTCGTCATACCTAACGGTACACGCATGAGGCTCGATATAACCTTGATGCACTGTCGG
Organism: uncultured Spongiibacteraceae bacterium; assembly: GCA_964401565.1. Lineage (GTDB taxonomy): Bacteria > Pseudomonadota > Gammaproteobacteria > Pseudomonadales > Dasaniaceae > Oceanicoccus. The sequence goes on along the minus strand of CAYNZI010000131.1, from coordinate 5,597 downwards.
AGTATAAAACTCCCTCTCTATGACAACATCAGCTTCAGCAAAACCCGCCTCCACATCACCTTTCTTCATTTCGACAACCGATGCTACATTAGAAGCAGTGGTCGGCGTCTCCTCTAGCCCTTCTGTGAACATCGTCTCATGCAGAATAGGCGCATCCTTTGCCATCGCATCGCGCACATCGAGTACCGCTGGCAGGACGTCATATTCGACATCGATTAACGTCAACGCCTGTTCGGCTATTTGCTTAGATATTGCCGCGACTCCAAGTATCGCATGACCGTGATATAACACCTTGCCATCAGCCATTAGGTTTCGCGCCAGATCTAAAAGATCTTCCGTTCCTTCACCCGCAGCAACTATTTCAGAAGAAACACTCGGAAAGTCGTCATAGGTAACAATAGCCATTACCCCAGCCAAAGCTTCCGCCCTGGACGCGTCGATACTCTTTATAATGGCGTGAGCATGAGGGCTTCGCAACATCTTCCCCCAGATCATACCGGGTAAAGACAAATCAGCACCGTAGTTGGCGCGGCCCGTTACTTTTTCAAACCCATCGGGACGAATACTGCGAGTGCCAATATATTTGTAGTGACTGGCGTCGATAGCTTCATTGGTATTTTTCATCATGCAGCTCCTCTCATGGTTTCTGCAGCGTCCATAACAGCTCGAATAATCTTGTCATAACCGGTACAGCGACAGAGATTCCCAGCCAGGTAATAACGGGCTTCTTCTTCTGTGGGACTTGGGTTTTCTTTCAATAATGCCTGTACAGAAATAATAAGCCCTGGCGTACAGATACCGCACTGCAACGCCGCGTGCTCAAGGAATTTTTGCTGGATAACATTCAACTGATCTCTATCAGCCACACCTTCGATAGTACCAATGGTCTTCCCTTCAGCTTCGACAGCCAGCACCAAGCAGGAACAAACCAGACGATCATCGACTGTTATCGAACAAGCGCCGCAATCACCGGAACTGCAACCCTCTTTAGTACCAGTTAGCTGCAAGTCGTTTCTCAATATATCCAGCAGTGTCTCACCGGGATTACAAAGAAATTCAACGGCATCGCCGTTAACTGTGGTATTTACATGAACCTTCGCCATTGCTACTTCTCCTGTGCCCGTTGCGCCGCAATACTTGCCGCTCGTTTTACCAAAACACCGACTACATGACGGCGGTAGTCTGCTGTTCCCCGTCTGTCGCTGATTGGTTTTGATGCAGCCGATGCTGCCGATGCTGCCGCCTGCAAGGCGCTATCTTCCAATTTGGAACCTATCAATGCCTCGGCGGCGGCCGGAACCAGTAACGCGGTAACCGCCACTGCCCCGATAGCAACCCGGGCGGCTGTGCATACACCGTCGCTATTTAGCGTAATACTAACGCCGGCACCGGCGACAGCGATGTCCATTTCAGTTCGCGGAATAAAGCGTAAATAGGCATCGGATGTCCTCGCCTGTGGACGGGGCACATGAATGCTCTTTAGCAACTCACCTTGAACCATACAATTTTTACCAACACCAACTACAAAGTCTTCAACCGCAACCTCTCTTTCACCATCGGGACCTGCGATAACACAACGCGCACCATTGGCCATTAGTGCAGGAATTGTATCCGCTGCCGGTGAAGCGTTGGCTAAATTTCCACCGACACTGGCGCGCCCTTGAACCTGTGTTGAACCTATTAAATAAGCCGCCTCCACCAGCCCAGGGTAAACCGCTTTAATCTCATCACGGGCAGTGAATTCGGCACAACTCATTGCCGGACCTAAGGTCAAACCATCGCCATTGACAGTCGCTGTCATCATACTATCGATATGTTTAACATCGACGACGGTTAGGGGATTGCTGTCAGCCGGCTTTGATTGAATGATTAAATCGGTACCTCCAGCCAATACTTTGACATCGGTGTTACAACCGGCCAGCATGGTTACGGCCTCATCGACAGACACAGGCACCTTGTAGTCTACAATTGGCATTCTGTTACTCCTGAAAAATAGAATTTTGCGGATATTACCAAGAAGATCTTATCCCAGCGGGCAGACCAATCCTTGTTATTATGACCCCCTACTGTAGCACTTAGCGAATTCAAGGTTCAATTGCATAACTCAAATAGTTAAGGACCTGGACTTTACCGCTCTGGTTATTTCCTGCAAACTCAACGGGATAGCAATGTACGATCACTGGTACGAGAACCCGCAATGACAATCCCCAATGGACAACCCCTTGCCAAGCTTACGGCTGTCACGTCCCTTCTATTCGCCTTACCGCCGCTAAAGACGCTCAGGTAACACTTATACTTGCGCCCACACTATCGGCATAATTATTGAATCGTATGAATGAACTAATAAATATCTTTGCGAAGTACCCTCCCAGCCCCGACGGTTATAGGGAACCTCCTGCTGGCTTCAAACCCCATGTTAGCTCTGGCGGATTTTCAAACCACAACGGCCCGTTCTACCAAAAACTCGATGGTCAAGAAAACTATCGCGGTTTTTATGTACTCGATCGTCATACCAATGGTCTGGGTATCGCTCACGGCGGCCTGCTGATGACGTTTACAGATGGACTACTGGGAATGACCGTATTTCGCAAAACCCGTAAAGCACCATTAACAGTACGGCTGACCACCGATTTTATTTCCAGCGCAAAACTTGGAGAGTGGGTTGAGGGCAAGGGAACTGTAGTCGGCGTCACCGAATCGGAAGTCTATGTATCGGCAGAACTCTACGTCGGTGATCGCACAGTGATGACAGCTCAAGGGATTTTCAAGCCACAACGCCGAAAATAGCCACGTATTGAACGGCGACTGATAGCGCCAAGTATTCAAAAAAATCTCCATCAAAATCATTTTTCCAAAATGGGCTATGATGATGTGATTAACATTTAATGAACGGGAGTAGTAGTGACCGGAACACTACAGAAACTTTTGCATGCCATGCTAGGAAGCATGCGTGATCTGTTGCCTATCATAATTGTCATACTGTTCTTTCAGTTTGGCGTACTGCAGCAACCGTTACCCAATATCGGACAACTCCTCGTCGGCGTTCTTTTTGTGGTGCTCGGCTTGACGTTTTTCATCCACGGTTTGGAGCAGGGTTTATTCCCCATCGGTGAGTCCATGGCTCATGCGTTTGCAAAGAAGGGCAGTATTTTTTGGCTGATTGCCTTTGCCTTCTGTCTCGGCTTTGGCACCACAGTAGCAGAACCCGCCCTCATAGCCGTTGCCGCCGAAGCTGCAAATGTCGCCGCCAACGGTGAGATGATCGTAAACAGCCCGGAGGCCAAGGCAAACTACGCCAATGGTCTACGTTTTACTGTGGCGCTATCTGTCGGCTTAGCCATCGTGATAGGCGTGGTGCGAATACTAAAGGGATGGCCGATACAGAGGATCATAATGGGTGGGTATGTTCTCGTTGTCATAATGACGATATTCGCCCCACCAGAAATCATCGGTATCGCTTATGATTCGGGTGGAGTTACCACGTCTACCATAACTGTACCTTTAGTCACCGCTTTAGGCGTCGGTTTAGCATCTTCAATTAAAGGTCGCAATCCAATGATTGACGGCTTTGGTCTCATTGCCTTCGCGTCCCTTACACCGATAATTTTCGTCATGGCCTACGGAATTATCATTCAATGAATATTTTCACTGACTTACTCGCTGTCACCATCAATACCGTTTCTGATGTATTACCCATTGCCGTTATTATTTTTGGCTTTCAATTCATCGTCATTAGAAAAGTACCCGCGCACTTAGGTGAAATTTTACTGGGCTTCCTTTGGGTCCTGATCGGCCTGTCCTTCTTTCTGTTGGGGCTGGAGTGGTGCCTATTCCCTCTGGGGCGCTTAATGGCCGAACAATTGACTGACCCGGCATTTATAGCTGCAGCAAACTCAGGCACAGAGATCGCAGGGGCAATCAATTGGCAGGACTATTACTGGGTGTACATTTTTGCTTTCCTTATTGGTTTTAGTACAACTATCGCTGAGCCATCGTTGATAGCTGTCGCCATAAAGGCGAACGAGGTATCAGGCGGTGCAATCGGTGTATGGGGGCTGAGAATCTCTGTCGCTATTGGTGTTGCCGTCGGCATATCCCTGGGCTGCTATCGCATTGTTGCTGGCGACCCTATCCACTGGTACATCATCGCCGGTTACATGATAGTTGTCATACAAACCTCTGTAGCACCCCAATTAATCATACCCCTGGCCTACGACTCGGGTGGCGTGACGACCTCAACAGTGACGGTACCCCTTGTCGCTGCATTGGGGCTGGGGTTATCGGAAACTGTGCCTGGCCGCAACCCTCTAATTGACGGCTTTGGGCTAATTGCCTTTGCCAGCTTGTTTCCTATTATTTCGGTAATGGCGTATGCACAGTTATCGGAAATCATAGCGAAAAAGAACAAAAAACCCACTGGTGAACCAGAACCAGAACCAGAACCAGAACTCTAAATAGAACAGATAACGCGCGGGGAAACAGTCATGCATTTCAAAATGATTATAGTGTTTGCAGAAGATGACAAAACAGATGCAGTGATGGACGCCGCCCGAGCGGCTGGTGCCACTGGTGCTACTGTTATTAACAATGCCCGTGGAGAGGGCCTCAAAAAACGAAAAACATTTTTCGGCCTCTCTCTGGAAACTCAGCGTGACGTCATCCTGTTTTTAGTGGAGGAGCATATGAGCCGCCATATTCTCGAAGAAATCAATCGCGTCGGGGAGTTTGACGCCAAACCCGGCACCGGAATCGCGTTTCAGCTAGATGTTGAAGATGCTGTAGGCATTAGCCAACAAGCAAAACAAATCACCAGTGAAGTGGAGGACTTACTCTAATGAACAAAAAAATAATCACCGCACGGGAAATAATGCACGAAAAACATTTGGAACTTGAAGGCACAGACACGGTGGAAGAAGCCCTTGCCGCTATGAAGCAATACAATTCTGAAGTCGTTATCGTCAAGAAACGCAATGATCATGATGTTTTTGGTATTGTTTTACTGTCTGATATTGCCAAAAAAGTACTGGCGAAAGATAGGTCTCCCGCGCGCACTAACATCTACGAAATCATGTCAAAACCTGTTATCCCCATCGACCCCGATATGGATGTTCGCTACTGTGCTCGATTATTTGATCGTTTTGGTCTGTCCAATGCGCCCGTGGTGGAAAATGGCGAAGTGCTGGGTATCGTCAGTTACAATGAACTGGTATTCAACGGGCTGTGCGAGCTGACTTAACGGGAGTTAGAGGCATTCAACTGAACTGGTCAAATGCATTTCAGTCAACAGAGTGCCGGTTTCTAGGCCGAGAATAGCCTATACCACGTAGATTCGCCTATACATAGAATTGCGCTAGAGTAAGTTTAAGCGACTACGCTCAATGGTCTTTTTTCTCATCGGCCTGCGCCTTAATCGAGTCAGCCGTTTGGCCAAACATCGTTTTAAGCGTCTCTTCGGTCATCCCTTTACCAAAACTCCGGTTTTCTTTGCCAACATCCATGCCTCTTCTAACCCCTGGCCGATTCTTTAGATCATCAAACCAACGCCGTACATGAGTGAATTTGTCCAAATCAACTTCGTATCTCTTATAAGCAGTTAC
>CAYNZI010000130.1:0-6874 GCA_964401565.1 uncultured Spongiibacteraceae bacterium | reverse complement strand
GTCCACCTATGTGGAAGACGGGCATAAAGGTGAGGCAAATAGACCCCTGCGTAATGTTGGCGTTTGACATGTTGTTCAGGTTGTTAGACTGCATGACGAGATGGGTGATTCTCGCCCCTTTGGGCCGGCCAGTGGTGCCGGAGGTATACATGATTACCCATAAATCACTCAAATCTTGATCGACCATGTCGTATACCGGTGCGGCTTCTGCCAGACCGTATTCGTAGCGACTTGCAGAGCCGTCACCGTGCATGTCGATAAGTGGAAGGTCGCATCCCATCGCTACTTCTTTACCGACTGCCAGAAAGTCGGAGTCGCAAAAAAGCGCTTTGGCTTCGGCGTCGCCAGCAATGAAATCGAGCTCGTCGGTGACCAAACGGTAATTCAAAGGAACCAGTACTGCACCTATTCTGGCGCAGGCAAAAAGAAGTTCCAGAAAGTCGCTACTGTTCTGGGACAAAATAGCAACGTGCTGGCCCTGTTGTATGTTTAGGCCGTCGCGCAGAAATCCTGCGCATTTGGCGACTCGCTCATTCATCTGAGCATAGGTATATTCCCGCCCAGAAAATAAATCGGTAATAGCGATTGCGTTAGGCCTGGTGCCGGCGTGAGTGGCTATCCAATCATGAACTTTGGTGTACATTGTTGCCTCATTTATTGTTTTGTTGTCGTTGAGATGTGTGGTGTTAAACAGGATAGGGATAATATCATTTTCGACGACTATAGGGGATGTGTTCTTGCCGGTGAATAAATATGATGAAGTGCTATTGCGCATATTATGCTTTATAGACGTGGTGACGAGTCGTGATTAAGCGTCTTTCGTCAGTGCTAATATGTTTCAGAGCAATGTTTTTGTTGGAAATGATTGCCTAACTTTTTCAGAATGATTACTCTCAAGGTGATAAAAACAATAAGTCAGCGGTTAATGCTAATGTGCGTCCGCCAAATTCAATATTAAAATATGGAGTGACAATGAACTTCGACATCCCTAAGGACCTAAACAATTATCTGCAAGAGCTTGATGGATTTATTGATCGCGAAATTAAACCTATGCAAGCGGAAAACGATAACGAGCGCTTCTTTGATTATCGCCGGGAAGACGCTCGAACAGACTGGGAGCGAGGCGGCTTACCCAACGAAGAATGGGAGGCCTTATTGCATCGGGCCAAGCGGAAGGCCGATGAGGCGGGTCACTACCGGTATGCAACTCCGAAGGAATATGGCGGTAAAGATGGAACCAACTTGGGCATGGCGATTATTCGTGAGCATCTTGCGGCCAAGGGTTTGGGGTTGCACAACGATTTGCAGAATGAACATTCGATAGTCGGTAATAATGTCGGATTGCTGTTAATGATTCAATATGGCACCGAGAAACAAAAAGCAGATTGGATAGATGGCTTAGCTGAGGGTAAGTTAGGATTCGCGTTTGGTATCACCGAGCCGGAACACGGGTCCGATGCTACCTATATGGAAACCCACGCGGAGCGAGACGGTGATGGCTGGATTATTAATGGTTGCAAAACATGGAACACAGGAATTCACAAGGCACCTTATGATTTGATTTTTGCCCGCACCAGTGGCAAAGCAGGAGATGGTAACGGTATAACGGCGTTCCTCGTTCCCATGAAGAGTGAAGGCTTCAAAATTGAAGAAATGCTGTGGACGTTCAATATGCCTACTGACCACGGTACCGTCTCATTAACAAATGTTAGAGTGAGCGACGATGCGATTTTTGGCGGCGAAGGCCGTGGCTTGGGTGTTGTTCAACACTTCTTTAATGAAAACAGAATTCGCCAGGCAGCGTCGTCGCTAGGCGCTGCGCAATTTTGTATCAATGAATCAATAGAGTATGCCAAGAATCGATCTCCCTTTGGTAAGCCGTTAGCCACTAACCAGGGCATTCAGTTTCCCTTGGTAGAATTGCAGACACAATGTGAAATGTTGCGTGCGTTGATTCACAAAACTGCGTGGCAGATGGATGAGTACGGAGCATTTTCAGTTTCAGATAAAGTCTCCATGTGTAATTACTGGTCTAATCGATTGTGTTGTGAGGCTGCAGATAGAGCGATGCAAGTTCACGGCGGACTCGGGTATTCACGACATAAGCCATTTGAGCATATTTATCGCCATCACCGTCGCTACCGTATTACTGAAGGTGCGGAAGAAATTCAAATGCGTCGCGTGGCTGGTTACATGTTTGGTTTTATGGATCAGCGGGCACCGAAGGGTGTGAGTGAATCGTGACAGATTTCGATAGCAAGTTGAGTGACTGCCTGTGTCGATCTTTCCCCGGGTTTCAGCAGTTAGTCAACGTAGAGCGGCTGTCTGGGGGTGCAAGTCAGGAAACATATCGGTTGACGATCCTTGCAGATGAGGGTGAATTACTATTGGCGATGCGCAGAGCACCTGGTGGTGCTAGTGCTGAAAAAACAGCGGGATATCCGGGGCTAGATGTTGAGGCGTTGCTGATGCAGGTGGCACGTGGTGCTAATGTACCTGCACCTAATATTCACTATGTGCTGACCGAAAGCGATGACCTCGGCGAAGGGTTTATCATGGAATGGTTGGACGGTGAAACTCTGGGAGCGCGAATTGTAAAAATACCGGAACTCGATCACGTTCGGCCACGTCTGGCTTTTGAATGTGGCGAGGTCTTGGCCAAGATTCATGGTATAAAATTGGAGTCGTCTGGACTCGACAAGAAATTGGTACCGATTACTCCAAAAGAACATGTCGAACAAACCCTTGAGCGTTATCGGGAATATCAATCACCGCAGCCTATGATCGATTATACGGGGCGATGGCTTTTGGATAATCTTCCTAAAAATTATATGCCTGCATTGGTTCATACCGATTATCGTAATGGCAACATTATGGTGTCGTCAGACGGAGTGGAAGCGGTTCTCGATTGGGAGTTAGCTCACATTGGTGACCCTATGCGCGATGTGGGTTGGATTTGTACCAATTCTTGGAGGTTTGGCCACAGTGAATTGCCGGTAGGTGGCTTTGGTAGCTATGATGATTTTTTTGCAGGCTATGAAAGTATTAGCGGCGTATCGATCGATAGAGATCATGTGAAATTTTGGGAGATTTTTGGATCTTTTTGGTGGGCTGTCACCTGTTTGGGGATGGCTGATCATTACAGAAATGGTCCGGACAAAAGTATTGAACGAGCAGCTGTCGGTCGACGTTCATCAGAAGGGCAGATCGATTGTGTGAATTTGTTAATGCCGGGATTGGTTGAGTTGGTTGGCGGCGCAAGTAAACCAGATGATATCGGTATGCCAAAAATGGGCGAATTACTGGTAGCTGTAGAGGATTTTTTACGACAGCAGGTTATGTCAAAAACGGAGGGAAGAGTTAATTTTATGGCAAGAGTTGCGGCCAATTCCGTCAGTATTGTTGTTCGGGAACTGGACCTTGGACCACAGACAAATCAGCTGGAACTCGAGCGGCTGCAGTGTTTATTAGATGGGCCAGACAAGCAATCACTGCTGGATTTACGCTGGCAATTGTGTCGGGAATTAGCTGCGGGTTCAATGAGTTTGGATTCGGAGCAGCTTCAGAAGCATTTGCGATTAACTATTGCCAATCAAGTGGCTATTGATCAGCCGAAGTACAGTGGTTTGCATACAGCGCTCAGCGGTTGAGTGAATATTAATCCCTTTATTTGCTCCGGGCTGACAGGGGGCTTGGCACTGAGCCCGGTCGCAAGCTTTTCATGCGTGTCGGTCGTTGTGGAGCTCGACCATTTTTCTGCGAAAAATTGGGACTCAAACAGTCCTCACGAAAAGCTCCGACAAGCATGAAAAGCTTAAGCGCGCCCTGACTGGGCTCAGTGCCAAGCCCCCTGTCCGCCCTACCTTGGTACCATTTTTTTGGACTGTTTTTTTCCAGCGAACTTACCCCGAGAAAACAGGTAGCTTATAGCTATCTCTATTCATGGAGCAAACATAACTGCTGCTGGATGTGGCAGAGAATGAGGTTCGGTAGCGCTCGCTATACTATGGCCAATTAGACCGCGTGTCTTAGCTATTCCGTCTTTCCGGGGAGCACTGTTTGAGTCCGGGTTCTGCGAAGCAAAATCGTCGAGTTGCGCAGCCGCCGGAAAGACGGAATAGCGTGCGGTCGGCCGCAGTATAGCGAGCGCTACCAAACCAGCAATGAAACCACCGACTCAGCAGGCATAAACAACAATGTCCGACAATAGGCGAATGCAAACAGTTAGATTACTTCAAAAGCTACTTTTTAAAGTGCCGGCTTGAGTCTGATTTAATACATATAGGTCACTATTTCTTTGAGATGTCTTCTTGCATTTTTTCGATACGCAGCAATAGTTTTTCTTGAGCGGGTGTTTTTTTATATTGGGTAAATTTCATTTTACTCTGATTGAGGTGATCGTATGCTTTCTCCCGCTGTTCTGATTTTACCAATATTTCGGCCATTTCAAAATGCCATTGTGGGCTGGCGGATGTAATGTCTCGCAGTGACTCATGTCGCGTTAATGCCTGATCGAAAAACCCACGCCTGATCTCTAGTTCTATCGCAAAAGACTGCAGTTGGGGCGAGTTTCCTGTTCGGGAGAGCCCTGCGTCGATTATATTAATCGCATCACATATAGGGTCTTCTCTTGCGGTTTCTGATAACGCAATATTCGCAACGGCGAGATAGTGTCCGGGGTTTGTATAGGGAGATTTTTCCAAAAAGGTGCTGAAGTCTTCAAACGCTTTTTTCGTATCACCAATTTCTCTGTAGGCCTTGGCTCGATATTCCAGCGTGGGATAGTGATTGGGATAGTGACTCAGATAATCGTCAAACTGGCTAATGGCGAAGGCATAGTTCTTGATTTTGAAATAATATGCGCCGAGTTCATAGCTGGCGAGATAGGATTCACCCAGATTTTTTGCGGTAATAAAGTCTTTTTCAGCCAGCGTGTAACTTCCTGTGCGAGTGTACAGAGCGGCGCGTTGAATATAGGCGTTTTGTGAGTTTGGTTGCTGGGTAATTTTAGTGTTGAGGTATTCCAGTTTGTGTTCATCTCCAGGGTGCGAAAAAGCGTGCGATGCTAGATACAGTGAAAAAGCCACCGCTACGCTGAGTTGGAAACGAGGGATGCGTGATTGACTCATGTGAAGGTCGCCCGACGATCAATCGATAATAGTCGGTTGTCCTTCATAGATTATCGACGGATGGTAACCGTATCGCGAATTTCGCCTTTCTCATTAATAAATCGTGCGGTGAGTTCAGTAGCGCTGGCATCCAGTACCACTGATCCAAGTTCTGCCAGACCGTGACGGCTGTCTGGGTCATGTTGTTGAATCACATGTGCTGGATGGTCGAGCTTTCCTTTTTTGAGGCTCACTTTTCCGGAGCTTCCAGTCACAGTGTAAACAACTTTGTCATCTTGTTGGCTACCAGGGCTCACCTGGAAATAGCTTTCGTCGCCGTAACCGATCGCAGATTCTCCATCAGAATTTAATTCGCTGTGAGTATTGGCGTCAAAGGTGTCGGCGTCTCCTCGATGACCGTTTAAATAGTAAGAGCGCTCGTAGGAATGACTATGGCCGCCGTAAACCAAATCAACACCGTAGTCTTCAAAAACGGGTGTGAATTCTTTTCTCATATCAATAATAGGGATGTCTATTCCAAAATACGAAGAGGGTTTTTCGTCGGAGTCATGGCTGCCTTTGGTGTATGGTGGATGGTGAAAGATGACGACAGTCCAGTCCAGCTGGTTACTGCTGAGATCCGAAATCACCCAGGTACGCATAGCGTCCCTTTGTGTTTTGTCTCGTGCTGACAGTTGCGAGTCAAGGCTAACAAAATGAACGTTGCCGTAGTCGAAAGAATAGTACTGCTCTGTGCCACTGGCTACGCCGCCGACATTTCCATCAGTGGGTAGTGTAAAAATATCAAGATAGGGTATTCGCCTCGGTGTCAGGTTTTCACGTGACATGTAATGATGGGGGTCTGATGTAGTGCTGGCACCAGGGTAATGAACGACGTGGAGGCCAGTGGGATTCAGTTCGCCGGAGCCCATTTCGTGATTGCCAATAGTTGGCCAAACGGCTGACTGGCTCAGCACCTCGGTATACAAATCAAAAACCGCGCCTTGCCACTGCTCGTCTGTGCCATCGATGTAAGCGTTGTCCCCCAATAATAGGAATAAATCAATGGCTTCATTTTTATTGACTGGATTTGATTCTGCGTTGTATTTCAGAAATCCATTCAGAACCATTTCTGCTTCGTCAGGATGAGTGTAATTACCGAGTGGGTATTGTTCGGTTGCTGTCCCTGAGTCGCCAATGATCCAGACATGAATATTACCGTCTTCTGGTGTGTTTCCCGATTGTGGGGCTGTTCTGAACCGTAAAGAAACCTCGGAATATTCGCCAACAGAATAAACATATTCAGTATCGCTCTGAAGCTCGCTGAAGAGAGCCTCCTTGTGTCGGCTCGCCGTGTTGCTAGCAGTAACGCATATTGACTTTTCTGCTAGTTTTTCGGTGCTGATGGCGACGCAGGCTTGTGTCGCTGCACCGCGCCATTTTACGATGGCGCTAGTGTCGGAAATCTGCTGGAGAAATAAGCGTTCAGGTTGTTGAGAGGAGGACTTTAACGCCGTTTCAGGTTGTTGAGGGTCGACGGGTACAGCCGGGGCTTGCTCAGCAATGGGGGTGCAGCTGATGACTGACGCAAATGCGGTAGTGGCTATGAGTAGTTTTCCGAACATGGGTATGTGGCCGCCTTTACTATGACTACAGGTTTCAAATAACCTTATCATAATGCAGCGAGAAGATTTGTGAAAGTCACGTTGTTTTTAACCGACAAGTGAATCAACTTATTGTTGTGTTAACTGGTAATGTTATCGAAA
>CAYNZI010000129.1:0-6897 GCA_964401565.1 uncultured Spongiibacteraceae bacterium | reverse complement strand
TGACCAAAACTTGATCGTCTTTAATCAATGCCGTAGTGATAATTTCTCTTTTATTGGTAATAATATCAGACGCTATGTCGATAGACGGGGCAATCGTTTCTGTCTTTTGGTGGATCTCAAGTGTTATAGAGTCTCCCTGATTGATTCGCGGAGTCACTACCAATGATGTTCCAATGTCCTGGCGCTCAATCGTCGTAAATGGATCGGCGGTTGAGGAGGCAGAGCTAGTAGATTGGCCGGTTATAAAAGGAACGTTTTGACCGACGAGCAGTGATGCCTTTTCATTGTCAATTGCAACAATGGTCGGGGTGGACAGGATGCTGGCATTTTGTGTTGCATTAAGAGCTCGCAAAGCCGCTTGCAGGTCACCACCGTTAAAATAGCCGAAGGTAAAGCCTTGCCCTGCAGTAAATGCAAGAGGGCTGGTGGCGCTAGCTGCATCGGCAAGAGGCAGCTCGCCGAGGGTGTTCACAGCACCGATAATAGAACTATCGGGATCCGTTATCCAGGTGACGCCGACATCGCTGGCCAATTCGCCTCTCACTTCTACTAATATGGCTTCGACCAGGACTTGTGCTCGGCGAATGTCCAATTGCGCAATGATGCTTTTCATGGTGGCCAATATCGATGGCGGTGCATTTATAACGAGCGCATTTGCGCTTTCGCTGGCCTCGATGCTGATATTTGAATTGGTGTCTTTTTGATTGCTTTGTATGCTTTTGGCGAGGTTTTCCAGGATGGGAACGATTTCACTCGCGTCCACGTAGTGTAAATACACGACTGCGGTGTTGCCTTGTCCGTCCAGCGGTGTGTCTAATTTTTTAATGAGATTGCGAAACTGCTTGCGCTTGGCCGGGTCGCCAGCCAGCAAAATACTGTTTGAGCGTTCGTTGGCCGAAATATTGATGCTCAGGGCGTTAGCTTGTTGCGATCCGGAAGGGAGCAACGTTGCAAGACTTTGCAATACGCTCTCTGCATCGGCGTGTTGTAAAATAATCACATCGATCTCACTATCGCTGGTTTTATCCAGTTGCTGTATAAGTTGCCTGGCTGAATTGATATTAGAGGCGTGATCAGCCAGCACCAACGCATTGGTGGCGGTATAGGGTTTTATAACGGCATCTTTGCTCATCAAGGGTCTTAGCGCTTCCGCCATCTCTAGAGCGGATGTGTTTTCTATTTTTACGATGCTGACCACCATGTCGGCATTGGTCGACTCGGCGGCGTAGGGGAGTGCACCGCTAGTGGCAATGGATCGGGGCACGATTTTTAGCGCTTCGGGCGTTTCAATTACCGCAAACTGGTGAACTTGCAATACTGACAAAAAGACTTGATAAGCTTCATCGACGGTTAGTGGTTCCGGTGATAACACCGTTACTTTACCTTTGACATCGCGGTGTACCACGATATTTTTACCGGTATTGTCCGCCACCCATTGAATCAGCGCGCGAATGTCTGCGTCGCGCATATTCATGGTTAGTTTTTCAGCAGAATAGCTCAGCTGCGATAGGCATAGGAATGTCATTGCGACGATCATGCATCGGAAAAGATGGGTTTTCAGCGGTTGTTTTTCGCGCATTTATTGGGCTTCCTATTATCGCTTTTCACGAGCTCTATTACGCAGATCTTGTAATCGCTTGCGGATGAGCGCCTGTCTCTGCTCGGGGGTCATCGCTGCGCTGCTTAGCTGTGTGACTGTCTGGTCTATTTCTTGTTGACTCATATTATCCTGAACAAATTTCCGAATCCCGTCGGGAATTCTGTTCTCTATGTCACCAGCGGTATTGCGGTTGTCGTTGCTCTCTTCGTTGCTCGTGGGCTGAATGACCGGAAATTGAAGCGTTTCCAATTCGCCGTTGCGAGATAAAACCACGCGATCAGCGTACACTTGACGCAATTCGGCTTGCCCGTACAGGCGATTACCTACTCGATATGAATGTGTTTTGCCATCGGGACCTTCAATAATGGCACTTCCACGCTCTGGATTAGTTGAGGTAAACGCGCCCCTTAGTATTAGCTGCATGCTGGTCGTTGGAAAATTTGATTGACCTGTTAATTGGTGATCAGCTGAAAGGTGTCCAAATAGATAGCTGGAGGCTATCGTACTGGCTTTATAATCAACATTGCTGGCGACACGAGCTTGGGGCGCCGATGTCGACTGCTCAGGTGCGAATTGATAGGTTGAATAGGCTGTCAACAGCTGGCGACCCAAGACTACAACGATGACCAGGGCCAGCAAGCCGGCAAGGTAATAGTTGATGCGTGTCGCATCCATATTGGACGCTTTGTCGTAGAATCGGTTCAACACAGTAATCAGTGAAACCTGCTGTTAATGAGTATTTACCGAATTATAGCGTAGGAACAAGAACGTAGGCATGAAACTTAGTGGATTTTGCAGGGATATCTATTATTCTTGACCTGCGGCGTACTAAAAAGAGAGATCAATGGACACCAGCAGCATAAAAATCACCAACTTACCCTTCGGCTTCGCGAAACGACACGGTGTTTTTTTACAGCATGACATCGGTCAGTCCGTTCCCGTGCTGTGCCATCAGGCGGGCATAAATCCGTCAATTTATGCCGAGGTTCGGCGTTTTCTGCAAGCACCTTTTCAGTGTTTGCAATTGCAGGCTGATGAGTTTGATCAGAAATTGGCCGCCGCCTACGAGCGTAACTCCCTCGAAGCTATGAAAATGGTTGAAGACTTGGGCGAAGAAATTGATCTGGCCAGTTTGGCAAACGCAGTTCATGAAACAGAAGATTTAATGGATCAGGAGGGCGACGCTCCTATTATTCGGTTAATCAATGCGGTGTTGGCTGAAGCAATCAAGGAGGGTGCGTCTGACATCCATGTAGAAACCTTTGAAAAGCGTCTTGTGGTTCGATTTCGAATTGATGGAGTGCTGCGTGAGGCGGTAGAGCCTCGGCGGGAACTGGCGCCATTGCTGGTGTCGCGCATTAAGGTTATGGCTAAGTTAGATATTGCTGAAAAACGCGTGCCTCAAGACGGGCGAATTTCACTGCGGGTGGCTGGGCGGGAAATAGACGTTCGGGTGTCAACAATGCCATCGAATAATGGTGAGCGGGTGGTATTGCGGCTGTTAGAAAAGCAGGCGGGGCATTTGAGCCTCAATGCACTTGGGATGCCTCGTCTTCGCGATCAACAGTTTAGCCAGCTACTGAACCGGCCTCACGGAATTATTCTAGTAACGGGGCCAACGGGTTCTGGTAAAACCACTACGTTGTATGCGGGTCTGTCATCGATTAATAATACCACGCGGAACATTCTTACCGTCGAAGATCCCATAGAATACAATCTCGAAGGCGTCGGTCAAACACAAGTAAACACCAAGGCCGAGATGACCTTTGCTCGAGGCCTAAGAGCCATGCTGAGACAAGACCCCGATGTGGTTATGGTCGGTGAGATTCGTGATTTGGAAACGGCCGAAGTTGCGGTGCAGGCTTCATTGACCGGACATTTAGTCTTGTCGACACTGCATACAAATAGTGCGGTTGGCGCCATTACTCGGCTGAGAGATATGGGTATTGAGCCGTTCTTGTTGGCGACTAGTATGATTGGTGTACTAGCGCAACGATTGGTTCGTGTACTTTGTGATCACTGTAAAATTGCTCATATACCGACGGACATAGAGCGGGAGTTTCTCGGTGATGCTTTCGACGAGGATATAAAAATATTTGCTCCGGTGGGATGCGAACATTGCAACCATCTGGGTTATCGAGGACGAACTGGCATTTACGAGTTATTGGTTGTCGATGAGCAAATCAGGAGTTTCATTCACAACCAGTCTGGCGAAGAAGAGATTACCAACGCAATGCGGATGAAAAGTATGGCCAGTATTCGGGCTGATGGTCGAGCTCGCATTATCGAAGGTACGACCACCGTTGATGAAGTGTTGCGGGTAACCTTGGAGGAATAAATGGCAGCGTTTTCATACGCAGCTCTCGACGAAAGCGGCATAGAACAGAAAGGAATAGTCGAGGCGGATACGTCCAGGCAAGTTCGTCAGATACTGCGTGATCAGGGATTGGCGCCATTACAGGTTGTCAATACTGGGGCAAAGATCAACCCGAAAAATGCCGATGAACAGCGGAAATTGCTATCGTTTACCCGCAGTCCATCGTTAAAAGTGGCTGAGCTGGCCGTTATTACTCGGCAGTTGGCGACCTTGATTCAGTCGGCGATGCCATTGGAAGAAGCGTTAAAGGCTATTTCCCAGCAGACCGAAAGTAATAAGATTCGAGGCATTGTGTTGAACGTGCGCTCAAAAGTCATGGAAGGCCATTCACTCGCACACAGCATGGCCGATTACCCCAGCGCTTTCCCCAAGCTCTTTCGAGCGACAGTAGCGGCAGGTGAGCATTCGGGACATTTGGAACTCGTCTTAAACCGGCTGGCTGATTATACTGAAAATACCTATCAGTCACGGCAAAAAACAAAACTTGCCATGCTATATCCGATAATTTTAATGGTCTTGTCGATAGCAATCGTGTCTGGTCTTATGGCGTTCGTGGTTCCGGATGTTGTCGATGTTTTCATTGGTCAAGGACAGGAACTGCCGGTATTGACCCGCGGTCTAATCGGGCTGAGCGACTTTGTTGTCGATTACGGTCTTTTACTTTTGGTTTTGATGTTTGTTGCCGTTATGGTTGGCCGTTATGCGTTAAAGAATGAAGCGGTCAAGCTGCGCTGGCACCGTCTTTTGTTGCGTATGCCGATGATTGGTCGTTTTTCTCGGGGCAGTAATACTGCTCGCTATGCGAGCACGTTGAGTATTTTGACCAGCAGTGGCGTACCCTTGGTTGATGCAATGAAGATTGCCGGGGAAGTTGTTGAAAATAGCTTTCTCCAGCAGGCAGTGCATCTTGCAACGCAACAAGTGCGAGAGGGTGGCAGTTTGCACAAGGCCCTGGAACAAAGCGGATATTTCCCGCCTATTATGATTCATATGATCGCCAGTGGTGAGGCCAGTGGTGAATTAGATACCATGCTGCAACGAATTTCAGACAGTCAGCAGAAAGAATTGGATAACTTAGTGTCGACCTTAATTGGCGTTTTTGAACCGGTTATGCTGGTGTTTATGGGTGGAGCAGTACTCATTATTGTGGTAGCTATTTTGCAGCCCATATTCGATCTTAACCAAATGATTTAGTGAACAGCAACAGCAACGAGACAGTATGATGAAAAGGCAAGTATCCGGATTTACCCTGATCGAAATTATGGTGGTGGTCGTCATCATTAGCGTTCTGATCGGCCTAGTTGCTCCCAATATTCTGGGTCGCGTTGACGAGGCGCGAGTCACTGCGGCACAGACTGACATTGCCACCATCGAACAGGCACTCGAAATGTATAGGTTGGATAACCACAGATATCCAACCACCGATCAGGGGATAACAGCGCTGGTCGAATTGCCTACAACGTCGCCGGTACCGAAAAAATGGAACCCGACTGGCTATTTGAAGAAACACAAACTTCCCGTTGACCCATGGGGAGGACAATATCAATACTTAAGCCCCGGGGCTGTCGGTCCGTTTGATCTGTATTCGCTGGGGGCCGATATGAAGGAAGGCGGCGAAGGTTATGATGCGGATGTTGGCAATTGGTAACGCTACGGTGATCGCTGATAGTGTCACGGGGACTATCGCCGAGCGCCCAGCGTGTTAATGCGCCAGCACGCAGAATCGCCAAGGGGTTTTACTCTTGTCGAGTTGCTGTTGGTGCTGGTCGTTGTGTCAATCATGGCGTCACTATTGGTTGTCTCTATTAACGATAATCCGGCGCAACAACTGGATCGGGAAGCTGTTCGATTGAGGGCGGTTCTAGAAATGGCCTCAGAGGAGGCGTTGATGCAGGGACTTGAAATTTCGCTGGCGGTTACCGAGTCCTCTGAAGGTGTTAGTGGGTATCAATTCTTGTTACTCGACCCCGATGATCTGACCTGGCAAGACAGCGAGGATAAACCGTTTATCTTTCATCCATTACACGCTGATATTTCCATGCAAGTGGTGCCAACGGACCTGTTATCAACACCCTCACAGTTTGATCAACAGATGGAACAATTGCAGCAGCTGAAAAGTGAAAAGCATTGGAAACCTTTATTGCTGTTTCTGTCCAGTGGCGAAAACACACCGTTCGTGATTACCCTGAAGCATAGCGATTTTGATGGTCAGATGAGTATCAGCAGTGATGGCATGTCGGGAGTTAACATAAAGTGACGAATAAGCGTAGGGCTTTAGTTGCCGGATTTACTCTGCTGGAGGTATTAATCGCGCTGGCTGTATTGGCGATATCGTCGCTGGCAATTATCGGACAAGTTGGACAGAACCTGAGTCGGGTTCAGCAATTACAATTACAAACAACGGCTATCGTTGCCGCTGAAAACCAAATGGCGATGATTCAAATTAGCCCCGATTGGCCGGGTCTGGGCGTCAGGACTAGCACCGTGACTTTGGCAGATGCTCAGTGGCTTGTGGAAACCGATGTCAGCACTACCAGCGATCCGTGGTTGAGGAAAGTGGAGGTCACTGTTAATTACGGCGATCCAGTGGATCGACGGGAAAGCCCTGCGATTTTAGCTCGTCTGGTCAGTTATAGAGGCTTGCATTAGTGATGACACGATCGAAGTCAGCGGCGGCGGGGCTTACACTGTTAGAAGTATTGATAGCGCTCAGTATTTTTTCGTTGATTGGTGTTGCTTCCTACCAAGTCTTGAATGTCGCCATAACCAGTCAGCGTATAGGCGCCATACTTTCCGCTGAACTGTCGGCGGTGCAAAAAACGATTCTCGTTGTCGATAGGGATTTACAGCAGATTATATCCCGACCAATTCGAACAACTGAAACTCTGGTGGCAGACTACTTGTTGGTGAATGACGAAAA
>CAYNZI010000128.1:0-6920 GCA_964401565.1 uncultured Spongiibacteraceae bacterium | reverse complement strand
TGGCGCTAAAACCTCCGGAAACACCGGCAAAAGCGGCTGCCATTCCCGCGAGAGGGTGTCGACCAACTGAAACAAATAACATGGCAGCCAAAGGAATGAGCACCACATAGCCTGTATCCATGGCAATGCTGGAAAGTACGCCGGTCAATACAACAAAAAAACTGAGGAGTTGACGAGGAGCTTTTAACACAGTTGAGCGCAATGTTGCACTAATTAATCCCGAGTGTTCGGCGACTCCGATACCTAAGATGGCTACTAGCACCGAGCCCACTGGCGCAAAGTGAGTAAAGTTGGTCACGGTTTTGGTGAGAATGAGATGTAAGCCTTGCTTGCTGATTAGGTTAACCCCGGTTATTGTGTCACCGCTGATTGGGTGTATAGCAGATACCCCAAAAGCCCCTGCAATGCCTGATATGACCAATATTAGCGCGCATAAAAATATAAAAAGCAGCGTTGGATGAGGCAGGGCGTTGCCCGCTTTCTCTATGTTAAAAAGTACCCGGTTGATGACGCTGGATTGGTTCATGCTTGTGCCTGTCTGTAAATTGGAGTTTGGGGCCGCTCATGAAGAAACAGAGAGTCCCATCACTATTAACCGATCGATAGTGTTGTGTTTTTCGTGTGAGTCTAAATGGAGTTATTGGGAATAGCTATGTTGATTCTTTTTTAGCGCTTGATAATAAGCAGGCTGTGGGTCGAGGTTGAGCAGTTCTCGCCTGATTAAGTCCAGCGTCATTGCTGTCACTATTTGCTGGAATCGTTTCCGGTCAGTTGTCAGCGTCATTTTTCGAGTGCGCAGGTTTCCTTTACACCCCCAGGCCATCCACACGGTGCCGACAGGTTTTTCGGCGGAGCCACCACCTGGGCCAGCAATGCCAGAGACGGCGATACCATAGTCGGCCCCACTGCGCTCCAGTGCGCCCTCTGCCATGGCGAGCACGACTTCCTCACTGACAGCTCCGTGAATTTGAAGGGTTGATTCAGGAACGCCTACCAGCTGGTGTTTCATTCTGTTGGAGTAAGTCACAAAACCCGCTTCAAAGACGTTGGATGCACCGGCAATCTCGGTTATGGCAGAGGCAATCATTCCGCCGGTGCAGGACTCTGCGGTCGTGATGCTTGATTGGCTGCGTTGCAATAATTTGACCGCCGATTCTGCAAGTGTTGTGGATTCCTCTCCAATGATGAAGTCTCCTATCAACTCGTGGAGGCGTTGGTAGCACCGCTGTTGAATTACCTTGTGAGACAGGTGGTGTATGATGAGCTTGATTTCTAATTGGGGAATACCGGCCCTAAAGCTTAGTTCGACCTGTTTTGGCCACTCTCCGTAATCTCGGTTCACTATTTCTTGCAAGGTCGACTCACCTAAACCGAATGTTTGTAGGCGCATAGTGTCAATCTGCTGGTCATTAGGGTAGAGCAAACAAATCATATCGACGATTGTCTGTTCCATCATTGTGCGCAATTCACCGGGAACCCCTGGTGTGCAGATGATTAAACAGTCGTCGTAGGTCATTGTAAAGCCAACAGCGCTACCGGTTGGATTAGGGATTATCTCCACGCCTTGTGGCAGTATGGCCTGTTTCAAATTAGAGTCGTTAAGGGGTGATTTTCGTCGTCCACACCAATCCTCCAGATGCAGGCGGGCGGTAGGATTTTCAACCAAGGGCATACCACTTAGGTCGCTGAGTACCTGTGAGGTGAGGTCATCAAGTGTAGGGCCAAGCCCGCCGTTCATAATGAGTACATCGCCGTTTGCGCACAAGCGTTTCATGTCGGCCAGGAGCTCGGCGGGGTCGTCACCCACGGTTACTTTGCGGTGAATCGAATAGCCTTTCGCGGCCAGAAATTCAGCAATCATTGCAGAGTTGGAGTCTACAGTTTGCCCTGACATGAGTTCATTGCCAGTTAGAAGCAATTGTATTTTCATCTTGTTGTCTTTATAAGTCGTTGATATTCTACAAACTATACTACAGATAGCGCTTTGGGTTGACAGGCTTATGACTTCTTTATTTGCAGACGACTTTCATCATTTTCATTTAGTTGAATTACCCTCAACGCTACGACGGGGCAAGGGTGTTGTCGCCGCGATGGCTACCCGCGAGCTGGAACCACTGTGTGTCAGAATTGGCAATAGCGACAATGCGTATACGTATCAACCGCGCGCCGACACTGTGGATATTGTCGCGGGGACCGAAGCGGTTCTGGAAATGGAGGTGGATCAGGCTTCTTGGGCCCTGTTGCGAGATGGATCGATTACGGCCGCAAAAATATATCGATGTTTTGGGGTAGAATGCGGGGATGTTGAAAATGCATCAATGACTCAATGGAGCGCTGCGTTGGAAATAATTTACGACAAGTAGTCATCATTGTCTGCAGGTCGTCATTAATGGTCGGCAGTATGAATCTGTCATCGAAGAAAATAGAAGGTAAAGGAGTTTGTTGTTATGAAAATTGTGTCGGGTTTACTGGCTGCCATCGTTATTGTCGTGGTGGTTGCGGGGTTTTATATGGCGAACAATATGAACGGGCTGGTAAAGGATGCTGTGGAGAATGTGGGTTCACAGGTATTGAAAACGCAGGTCACACTGGAATCTGTCAATATTCAATTATTCCAGGGTAAGGCTAGTATTTTGGGTTTAACGATCGCAAACCCCAAGGGTTTCGATCAGCCTTATGTCTTCAAAATGGACGAGGTAGCTCTCGATCTTGATCTTGCGTCGTTGATGGATAGCGTCGTTAACGTAAAAGCGGTCACTATAGACGGAGCTCGTGTTATCGCAGAGCAAAAAGGGCTGGGTACCAATCTACAAGCGTTAATGAAAAACCTGGAGAGCAGCTCAGATTCCAATAACGAGCCGGTAGCGTCAGAAGACTCTGGCTCGTCCAGCCCTGAAATATTGATTAAAGTTGGGTTGTTTCAGTTTTTGAATAGTTCAACGAGCCTTGTCAGCGAAAAATGGGGAGAAAAAGAAGTCTCCATTCCCGATATTGAGTTAGCAGAACTAGGTGGAGAGAAAGGATTGCCCCCTCAGCAGCTGGCAGAAACAGTACTTAAGCCTGTTCTGAAACAGTTGAACAAAGCGATTGAGAAACGCTTAAAGGAGTTGTTTGAAGGCAAAGTAAAAGAAAAGCTCGAAGAAAAACAAGATGAACTGAAGAAAAAGTTCAGTGACAAGCTTTCTGAGAAATTGGGTGATGATTCAGGCGGTGGAATCAGTTCGCTGAAGTCGTTGCTATCGCGCTAGTGTTGCCCCTGCTTACTGTTGTTGGTATGTGGCAACAGTTATAATGTGTAGCGGGGGCGTGTTTGCAATAAAAAAATATCCGGCCTGGCACAGTCCTTGAGGCCGGAATATTTTTTCAGATACACCCGTTTGACGATCAGATCAAGAGTACTGGATTTAAGCCTTTGCAGTTTCTTCGGCTTCTGCGGTTTCTTCCGAGTCATCTGTTTCCGCAGGTTTCAGTTCTTCCAGCTCTTGTTCGAGTTTTTCAATGGTATTTTGATTCTCGAAGCTTTCCTGCTTGTGTTTTTTGTTGCTGGTGCTCAACAAACCGTTGGCAGTGCGTTGTTCTTCGAGTTTCTTTTTGGTTTCGACCAAGTTCTTTTTCAGTTTTTTCGCATCCAGCTGCTTCAATTCTTTGATTTCTGACTTGAGTGCAATAAGTTCCTTATTGGCAATCTTGGTCTTGTTACGCTGAGCTTCAAACTCGTTCTTGATGTTTTCAGCGCGGTTTGAAATCTCGCGATTTTCTTGTTCCAGTCGTTTCAGGTCGCCGCCACCGCTTTTAAGCTGAGTGATTTCGCCCGCTTGCTCAACGATTTTCGCTTGCAATTTAGTCTGGGTTTCAAGATGAGCTTCATTTTTGTATTGTTCAGCCGTTAGCTTGCTTTCGTATTGGCTTTTGAGATTAGCTTCTAAATTGATAAGCGCTTCTAGTTGTTCGGCAGACGCCACAGTAATACCTCGGAATATTCAGTAATTGGTGTGAATCGTGTGTTTCGGTTAAATTTGTTCAGCTATTTAGTTACTTAGCAGCACGTGTTCAGTTTTCTAACGTTGAAAGCGCAGACCAAATGTAGCGCATCGCTATATGTTGGCCGTGGTGTTTTGCGGCGACGTATTATACATTAAACCAATCTTGAATTACTAGATCATTTTTTGTTCTGATGGTGGTATTTACCAGTTATGAAGATTTTACTCCTGTCTGCTTATGACGCGGTTAGTCACCGCCGTTGGTGTGACTCCCTAATAGGGACGTTCGCTGAGCATGAATGGACGCCATTATATTTGCCGCCTCGCCATTTTAATTGGCGTATCAGGGGAAATAGTTTGAGTTGGGCGTTTGGTCAGAGATCGGTATTGGAGCAGGGTTACGACCTTATCATTGCAACGTCGATGGTTGACCTGTCAGCGTTGCGTGGTTTTGTACCTGTCTTGAGTGCTATACCCACGCTGGTCTATTTTCATGAAAACCAGTTTGCCTATCCGTCAAATACCCACCAGGTAAATTCTGTCGAGCCGAGTATTCTCAATCTATATACGGCGTTGGCAGCGGATAAATGTGCGTTTAATAGTGATTTTAATCGAACCAGTTTTTTAGCTGGAGCAGAGAAGTTACTGGGCAAGCTCCCCGATTACGTCCCTGCTGGGTTAATTCATCAAATCTCACAAAATTCGAGCGTGTTACCCGTGCCATTGGAATCCAGTTGTTTCCAGCAGCGAGCTAGCCGGAGCACAGGTCCCTTGAAGGTGCTATGGAACCATCGCTGGGAGTACGATAAGGCGCCTGATCGTCTATTCGCTGCGCTGAAATATGCCCTGGAGCGGGGAGCTGATATGGCGCTTTATATCGTCGGTCAGCAGTTTCGGCGCCGGCCCGATGTTTTTGCCGATATGCATGGCTATTTGCAGAGCTATTATCCGAGCGCGTTAAAGAGCTGGGGTTACATTGAGGGTGATAATGACTATCAAAAACTACTGTTATCCTCTGATGTTGCCCTTTCTACAGCCCTTCACGATTTTCAGGGTTTATCCGTATTGGAAGCCGTAGCCGCAGGCTGTATTCCTGTTGTTCCAGATAGGCTTTGCTACGGAGAGTGGTTTGGTGATTCTTATCAATATGCGTCACACCTCGACAATCCGGCCGAAGAAGCAAGGTCCCTGGGCCGTCATCTGGTGAGGTTATCAGCGCTGCAGTCTTTGGGTAAATTGCCTGCATCTGTCGATTTACACTTTCTCTCAATGGGATCAATGAGA
Organism: uncultured Spongiibacteraceae bacterium; assembly: GCA_964401565.1. Taxonomy (GTDB): domain Bacteria; phylum Pseudomonadota; class Gammaproteobacteria; order Pseudomonadales; family Dasaniaceae; genus Oceanicoccus. The sequence goes on along the minus strand of CAYNZI010000128.1, from coordinate 1,656 downwards.
AAGGCTTACGAGGAGATTTTCCAGGAAACTATCGATCACCATGGCAAGCACTCGGACTAATCCGTATGATATGCCCGCAATGAGCGAGTGGTGACGGCATGGTCGTCAGCTGTTCGCACCTGCACGTTTAAACGCCGTGTCGATATGCTGGCATTGACCTAATTTTGAGTTTCAGAAATATGACAACAAAAGAAAGAGTATTAACGGGTATCACCACGTCGGGTACGCCCCACTTGGGTAATTACGTAGGTGCTATAAGGCCCTCTATTATCGCAAGTAAAGACCCGTCATTGGATTCATTCTTTTTTCTGGCTGACTACCACGCGTTGATTAAATGCCAGGATCCGGCGCAGGTTCGTCAGTCTACGAAAGAAATCGCTGCCACGTGGTTGGCGCTGGGTTTGGATGCGGAAAACTGTACTTTTTACCGTCAATCAGATGTTCCAGAGATCACTGAGCTGAGTTGGATTCTTACGTGTATGACAGCGAAGGGGCTTATGAACCGGTCTCACGCCTACAAGGCGGCTGTACACGTCAATGAAGAGGCAGGCGAAGACGAAGATAACGCTATTACCATGGGATTATTCAGTTACCCAATTCTGATGGCGGCTGATATTTTGATGTTTAATGGTCAGCGAATTCCTGTTGGCAGAGATCAAATCCAGCATGTTGAAATGGCTCGTGTTATCGCTCAGCGATTTAATCATCATTATGGCGAGTTGTTTACCTTGCCGGAAGCCCAAGTTGATGAGGATGTGGCTGTGCTCAGTGGTCTGGACGGACGTAAGATGAGTAAGAGTTACAACAATACAATTCCGTTGTTTTTGAGTGAAAAGAAACTGCAAAAACATATCAATAAAATTAAAACAAATCTGCTGGAACCGGGTGAGCCCAAGGATCCAGAAGGCTCAACAGTGTTTCAGATTTGGCAAGCTTTTGCCTCTGAACAACAAACACAAATGATGCGGGAACAGTTTGCACAGGGAATTGGTTGGGGGCAGGCGAAGAAAGAATTATTCGCATTAATCAATGAAGAAGTAGGGCCAGCAAGGGCGCGTTATGACGCGCTCATGGCAGACGGCGACTACATTGAAAGCGTCCTACAACAAGGTGGTGTCAAAGCTAGGGTATACGCATCAGAGCAGCTTGCTAAAGCGCGTGTATCAGTAGGGATCGGCGCTATTCAAAGTTAGGCGCCGTATTGATTGCAAATAGGCAGGTGGAGTCAAGTAGCTTGTGAGGGGAGTGTGACTGGCTGCGAAAAGCAGCCCCTGTTTAAGCAGGGGCACGCCGGTGTGATTAGAACGTAAAGGTAATATTGCCGTGATAGGATCGTGGCTCACCAATAAAATATCGATCCCCATTAAACCCTGTATAGTCAGCCCGCTCAGCGTAGTCGGTGTCTGTTAAATTATTGATGCGCAGGCCAATACTGATATTGTTAGACAGTTGCTGAACTAACCGGAGGCTCAGTAAGTTATGCCCATCGTAACTGTGCAAATTATCAATGTCAGTGTAATATTTTCCCATCGATAACCATTCCAGCTCGGCGCGAACATCCTCGGTAGGGGTCCATCCCAATTGCACTGAGCTCATATGGCGCGGAGCCGTATCAACATCGTTACCATCGGACGGAATAAGTACGGCTGACGATGG
>CAYNZI010000127.1:3591-6938 GCA_964401565.1 uncultured Spongiibacteraceae bacterium | reverse complement strand
CAATTGATTCTGAAGCCGATTTAACTGTGCTTTCTTAGCGCTGCCTATACCAACACTCAACTGTGCTTCAACGATCTGTTTTTCTGCTTGATATTGATTGATTAACTGTGAGGCTTCGACCGCCCTGTCACTAACTTTCTTCGATTCGCTCAGCAACGGGTCTAGCAGCAGAGTTTGCATTGCCATAAAAGTCACCACCACTGCAGTGACCAACAGTAGAACTCGCTCCCGCTGACCCAGTAAGTCAAACTTGTTTTTCCATGCCGCTATTTTTTCGTTCATATCATTATGATTCAGTCTGTTCTACGTGTACGAAAACGCTTACTTGTCGACATCTTGAGCTCTAATTTCAAAATCCAATATATCGCTGCTATCGTCAGGAGAATTGATTTTGAATACTCGGAAATGATGCCCTTGATACACAGGCTCCGCTGCCAGATTTTTCAGAAATCGAGGTACCAATTCTGGCGACTTCACACGACCAGCCAACGACAGGTGCAAACCACCTTCTTGCAAAAGAATGCCTGTAAGCCACAGCCCATCAACAGACTGGCGAGCCAGGCCTTTTAAGTGTTCAGAGAAACCATTGTCGAGATCAACACTAACGGGATCTAATGTTTCGAGCAACCGTCGCCTAAAGAGCACATCGCTATTCAGCGCCGCAATTTTCGTGTCGATCGTATTGTCTCTTTCCAATCTGGTTTTTTGCGCGCGCAATTGCTCCAACTCTTCACTGACCAGATGCTGCTGTTGGAGCAATGGCTTAAGCTGTGAAGATTGACTATTTTTGTCAATCGCCAGCCAGGCAATCACCACAAGCATGACAACAAAAACTGCTGCCACGGCGACAACCATGTGACGAAACGAAAACGGCGGCTCAACCGTGCGGTCTAACTGGCTGTATAAATTAAGATGCTGCACTGTTCGCTCCCTCCGACTTATAGGGGCCCAGTGCAGCGCCAATTGCGCTGGTACTGTGCAATATATGTTCGCTGGGCGTTGCTGTACAAATTTCCAAGTCGACAACGTTTAGAGGGCCAACATTGAGCCCTAACTGAGCCGATAGAAAGTCTCCTATAGCGGCAGTCTCAACAGTTCCCGGTGAGTAAAGAAGCCTAGTGATAATTCCTTTACCGAGCTGGCTTTCGTAATAATCGAGAGAACGCTGTATCTCTAAAAACAAGGTGTCAAAAAATGGCAGGTTATCTTCCCCCGGACGGAATTTATCTAATCCGATATCCAGGCGACGAGTCAGGTAAAGAGACCCGTCTTCGACCAAGTTAATAAACCCTTCGCCATCGTGAAGTTGCACCACCGCTATGCCTCCGCCATCGACAGGTAGTCGTGAAACAATGTTGTGGATTGCCAGCTCGGATATTTCAATACAATCAACATCCAAACCACTTTCAACGAAAGGTTCGATCAAACTTTCCAGCGCCGTTTTCCTCAAGGCCGATGCATAGAGCATTTTTTTTCTGCCTCGATACGCGTCGTCTGGCAATGAGAAATGCTCAATAGCCGCCTCTTCCAAAGGGAAATCCAGCAATTCCTTCACTCTCCAACGAACCGCAGAAGTCATTTCGGCACTATTGACCGCGGGGCTTTCAGCTAAAAAAAGATGATAGTAAGCAGGGTGAAGAACCACGCTGCAGGGTAAGTTTCCCCAGCCATGTTCTTTGACAACCGATTTGACCAAGTCACCCATATCGTCGCTGGGCTCATAAAAATGGCAAAAGGATATATCACCCGCCGCGCTAACAAAGGCAATAGCCAGCCCGTCGGGACCAACTGCCAATCCAACACGGCCGGATTTAGCCTTATTTCGACCCAGCCATGTGGAGCCAAACAAGCCATTTATCGTAGATAGTATTGATTTCGCCATTGGCGCTTGCGCCTCTCCTCTAACCGCCCAAACCTGCGTGTCGCTGCAATCCATCAACACACCCATTCCAAGGAGGTGGAGTGATTGAGGACAATAATCGTACGCATAAAGTTAATAACTTAATGTATTACATTCCATATATTTTGTAAGTCTATGCTTTTATTAGGAAATTATAGCTCATATAAAATGACATGGTGAACAAATTTTAATATTAAACCGCCCGTTACAGACAACCGCTATCAATTTACGGTGTCAATAACGGCAGACAATTCCCGAATGCGAGCACGCAGCCCACCATTACAGCAATTAGAAAGTAGAGTAGAGACATATTCGGACTGGTGTTAGAGATACCGGCTCTGCAAAAAAACGTACACATAACGACCTGCCTACTTACCTAGCTACCACCTCTAAAGCCCAATTGCCTCCAGGCTTCATATGTGATGATGGCTACTGAGTTCGACAGATTCAGGCTCCGACTGGTCGGACGCATCGGGATTTTTAAGCGATTTTCAGGGGGGAAACTGTCACGAAGCTCAGAGGGAAGGCCTGCCGTTTCTGAACCAAACAACAATACATCACCCTCCTGGTATTCAATTTGGTCATAATGCCGGTTCCCTTTGGTTGTACAAGCCAATATACGCTGCCCGCGCATCTGGTCGGCAAAAGCGGCATAGTCAGGGTATCGAGTTACATTGGCAAGATCGCTGTAGTCCAACCCGGCCCTACGCAATTTTTTATCTTCAAAATCAAACCCCATCGGCTCAATTATATGCAGGTGACAGCCATTGTTTGCACACAACCGAATGATATTCCCGGTGTTGGGAGCGATGCGAGGTTCATAGAGAGCAATATGAAACATAGTTGAGGGGCTTTCCTTATAGCTGAAATTGCCATAGAAAAATGAATGACTCGGTGCAACTCGAGGCTGTTGCCCTACAACCTATAAATAGCAGCACCCAACGAATCAACCGGCGGGGAGAATGGCAAAAACGTGAAACACCAGACGCCCACAGAAGACGCCCGGCTAACCACTCAGTTTACTGACTCTGAACTCTGTTGCTGCTGCTGAGCCGCTTGTTGCGACGCCTGGCGATACAGCGCTTCAAAATTAATAGGCTGCAGGCTAATCGGTGGAAAGCCACCTTTAACCGCTAAGCTATCTATGGCTTCACGGAGATAAGGGAATAGTAAGCTCGGCGCCATAATACCCAAAGCCTGCCGCAGGTTTTCTTGCTCCAAACCTTTTGCCAGAAAAACACCCGCCTGCTGAACTTCAATCAACAACGCCGCCTCGTCTTCAAGGTTGGCCGTAACCGTAACCGTCAACACAACTTCGTAGTTGTCATCAGAAACTTTTTCACTTTTGGTGTTCATGTCGACGTTAACTTTAGGCTGCCAAGGCTTACCAAATACTGCCACCCCCATAGGTGACTCAAACGAAGCGTCTTTTACAAAAATACGCTGT
>CAYNZI010000127.1:0-3581 GCA_964401565.1 uncultured Spongiibacteraceae bacterium | reverse complement strand
CTTAAGTCAGAGTGTAAATATTTAGTTTTAATTTAAAATCAATGAGTTACGTGAACTTACGAACCCAGGAGATCATCGAGCTTTCCATTGCGGTCCAGCGCCCACAAATCATCGTTGCCACCAATATGCTGTTCGCCAATCCATATCTGAGGAACGGTGTGACGACCGCTACGGCCTTTCATTTCGGACCGTAATTCCGGCCGACCATCTACAGCGATTTCGTTATAAGGCACATTTTTTTTGTCAAGAAGCTGTTTCGCCCGAATACAAAAAGGACAAAAACGAGTGGTATAAATTTGTACGTCGGCCATAGTAAAACGCTCTTCTATATATAAGGGAGGTTATTTCGTTACCAGCGGCAGCTGCTGACTTTGCCACTCAGTAATCCCGCCACTAAGCCGGGACACTTGCTCAAATCCATCTGCTGCCAATTGCTTCCCAATAGCGCCGCCGTGCTGCCCCATTTTGCAGACCAGAACAATCGGACGATCCTTATAGCTGTCGATCTCTACCTTACGCTCCGCCCATTTAGCGTGGGGGATATTGATCGCGCCTACGATATGACCCCGCCCAAAATCCGCCGCATCTCTCAGGTCGACAACCACAGCTTGTTGCTGATTCACCAGGTTAATCACCTGCTGAGGAGAGAGCGTAGGACCACCCTTGGCAGACTCATGTCGAAATAACAAAATACCGCAAACGAATAACGCTGAAGCCAGAATCCACTGCTCCGCCAAAAATTGTAGAAAAAGAGCCATAGCCTCTGTTACACCCCATATAAACCCCACCAGAATCGATGAGCATAGAAAATCGAGGCGCAAGTATACACATGAAGCTAACAATTCTCACGAGTAAAATACCACCCAAAATGGTCATGGACTTCAGGAAGCGGTAGAATTCACCTCCTGATTAATCATCAATAACGATCAACAACCAAAGATGCCCCTCAATATGGAAACAAGCGCCCCCCGCAAACCCATGGTTTTACTCATTTTGGATGGCTGGGGGCACCGTGAAGACCCGCGAGACAATGCCATCGCCAACGCCAACACCCCTACGTGGGACAGGCTTTGGGCGACCGCACCACGAACGTTAATATCCAGTTCGGGCAACAGCGTGGGCTTACCCGAAGGTCAGATGGGTAATTCTGAAGTTGGCCATATGAGCCTTGGAGCAGGGAGAATTGTTTACCAAAATATCAGCAAGATCGACAAAGCCATCGAAGAGGGAACGTTTGCGACCAACCCAGTTTATATCGCCGCCATTGATAAGGCTATCGCCAGCGACAAAGCGATACATCTGCTGGGTCTGCTCTCTCCCGGCGGCGTTCATAGCCACGAGAGGCATATTTACGCTATGGTCGATATGGCCGCCAAGCGAGGTGCGAAAAAAGTGTATGTCCACGCTTTTCTCGATGGCCGAGATACCCCCCCGAGGAGTGCGAAAAAATCTCTACAAACTCTTTCTGAGCAATTTTCCATCTTAGGCTGTGGTCGAATTGCCTCACTGGTCGGCCGTTTCTATGCCATGGACAGAGACAACCGTTGGGATCGAGTGCAATCGGCTTATCAATTACTGACCGAAGAGCAATCGGATTACCAATATGCCACCGCCATAGAAGGCCTGGAAGCCGCCTATTTGCGTAACGAAAACGATGAGTTCGTGAGCCCCTCCATCATAAAAGATAAAAATGACAGTAGCGCCGCTATCGAAGATGGCGACAGCGTTATTTTTATGAACTTCAGAGCTGATAGAGCCAGGGAAATTAGCCGCGCATTTGTCGACGAAGACTTTTCTGGATTTGACCGCAACAAAACTCCGCAACTCGCCGGTTTTGTAATGACAACGGAATACTCATCCGACATCGCTGCTCCCTGCGCGTTTCCAGCAGAAAAGCTTCACAACAGCTTTGGCGAGCTCATGGAAAAAGCGGGAAAGAAACAACTTCGCATTGCCGAAACAGAGAAGTATGCACATGTGACTTTTTTCTTCAGCGGCGGTCGCGAACAACCATTTGAAGGTGAAGAGCGGGAGTTAATACCATCGCCAAACGTAATAACCTATGACCTCAAACCCGAGATGAGCGCACCAGAAGTCACTGACAAACTGGTCGCAGCAATAAAAGGCGGCCACTATGACACCATTATTTGCAATTATGCCAATGGTGATATGGTAGGACACACCGGTATCTACGAAGCCGCAATGAAAGCAGCAGAAGCTATCGATGAGAGCGTTCGTCGCGTCACCGACGCTGTATTGGAAGCTGGCTGCGATTGCCTGATCACTGCAGATCACGGCAATTGCGAACAAATGCAAGACTATCAATCAGGCCAGGTACACACTCAACATACCACTGAACTGGTTCCCTTTATTTATGTGGGTGACAAAGTGGTAACAATAGCGAAAGACGGCGGAAAATTGGCCGATGTCGCCCCGACAATGCTGGCATTGATGGGAATTTCCCAGCCCATAGAAATGACCGGTCAATCACTTCTGACCATCGAATAAAGTCGTATTTATCAACACCAACTACTCCGGAGAATGCAATCAATGAATGGCAGTATGACTCAGCATAGCCTGCCTAAAAACCGGCTGTTGTTATTCGCTGTCATTTTGACGACTGTTGGATTTTCGAGTATTGCATTAACCAATGAAGAGACTGAAACCCGTCAACAACTGGAGCAGATAAGTACAGAGGTAAAGAAATTACGCGCACTGCTGAGCCAATTCAAAACACAGCGTTCGGAGCTTCAAAACACGCTGCAAAAATCAGAGGTAGGCATTGGCGTCATCCAGAGAAAAATCAGGTCAATCCAGCAACAGCTAAACAAGGAAAAAGCTGAGCTGGCATCACTGAAAAAACAACGCAAGCAGCTGAATACTGACAAGGGAAAGCAACAAAAATACATCGAGCAACAAATCGTTGCCGCCTACCAAGTGGGCCAACAAAAGAAAATCAAAGTGCTACTCAATCAAGAACAGCCGGAAAAAATAAGCCGAGCACTGACTTACTACGACTACTTTAATCAAGCTCGCAGCGAACAAATAGACGCCTACACCGACATCATTAGCACTCTGAACACAATAGAGCCCAAAATTCTGACCAAAACCCGCAACTTGTCTCAGGCGAAAGTGCGGCTAAGTAATGAGCACGACAAATTACTTAGCCGCAAACACGAGCGAGAAAAAAGTCTGGCCAAAATTAATTCGGCCATTCTCAACAACGATCAACGCCTTAAAAAAATGAACAAAGACCGCGCCGAATTAGAGCTGCTGCTCGCCGCAGTCGAACAAACTATTGCCAACATCAACATTCCATCTGATTACAAACCCTTCGGCAGTCTTAAGGGCAAGCTCCCCTGGCCGGTCAGCGGCAAACCCAGCAATCGATTTGGTAATCGCCGAAACAACACCGCGCTGCGCTGGCAAGGGCTCGCCATCAGCGCAACTGAGGGCAGCCGGGTGGAGGCTATCCACTATGGACGAATAGTGTTTGCCGACTGGCTGCGAGGGTCGGGCTTGCTGGTGATTATCGATCATGGCGACGGTTACATGAGCTTGTATGCCCACAACCGAAGCCT
>CAYNZI010000126.1:2344-6943 GCA_964401565.1 uncultured Spongiibacteraceae bacterium | reverse complement strand
AATTCGCGAACCCCGGATTCCACCAGCGTTTTGGCTTCGGTGATAACGTCGGCAATGGGGCGGCTGACCAGGTCACCGCGCATGTCGGGAATAATGCAGAATGTGCAGCGATGGTTGCAGCCTTCCGAAATTTTTAGGTAGGCGTAATGTTGTGGTGTGAGCTTTACTCCCTGTGGCGGGATTAGATCGATGAGTGGATTATGGGTCGCCGCCGTCGTCGGTATAAATTGATGGACTGCATTCATCACGCTTTTGTAATCAGCTGGCCCGCTGACACTCAGCACGTCAGGATTGGCGGCTTTGATGGCCTCGGCGTCGGTGCCTTTGCCCATGCAGCCCGTGACTATGACTTTACCATTTTCATTCATCGCCTCATGGATGGCATGGACTCCTGCTTGGCTGAGTCGATAAAGCCACAGGTATTGACGACAACAACGTCGGCGTCATTGTAGTTGGGACTAATGTCATACCCATCCAGTTTGAGCTGGGTAAGGATGCGTTCGGAATCGACCAGCGCTTTAGGGCAGCCGAGGCTCACGAAACCTACTCGTTTTTTTTTATCGGGAGTGTCAGTGTTTGAGCTGGCTTCTACTGAGGAGCTAGCGTCAACACCTTGTTTTGTCTCTAAATCGGCCATTTATTTCTTTGCATCTAATGTGTGAGTGCGCGGATTATACGCGTGTGAGTGGCTATAACCGAGTAAATTCGTCTCGAAAACGCTAAGGGTTGGTGTCGAAATTATTTACATGTATGTCATTTTCTTATACGTCGTTATAAGTATTTTCTTTTAAAATCAATGATATATAATTATGGTCCGGTTTTTGCTTGCTAAGCTGTACATCTACATTAAACGGATAGACGGTATGATTTTTAAAGCATTAACGAAAACCGCGCTGAGCGCAGCCCTACTCCTAGGTGCAATGTCATCGCAAGCCTCGGTTATTACAGCCATTGATATGGAAGTCCGTTCATTTGTCTACAACGATTTTGGTGCTGACCCCACGACGGTAACAGAGGCGCAAACTAAATTTGATGCTCTGACTAATGTCGTTTGTACGACTTCAATCAGTAGCTTTGATAATGTTGGGAGCTACCAGTCTTGCGGTGGGCCAAAAAGAGACGTCGCAACGTTGTTTACCGTTGATGTGAACTCTACGTCATCTATTACTTGGGAGTTTGGGGCAGACTATGGACTTGCTTCGGTGATTTTCACAAGTAATGATAGTATTGCAGAGCTTACGGATTCCTCAGATCTTTGGTGGGAATACAACTGGGGACATAGTACTGATATTGTGAACTTCACTACCGGTGTAGGGTCTTACACGGTGAGCTTCCTGGGTTTCGAGCACTGCTGTGGTGGTGGCATGTCTTTGCGTTATGACGATGGCTCAGGCTGGGAAACAGCATCAGTACCCGAGCCCGGCTCACTTGCGCTTTTGGGTCTAGGTCTTATCGGTTTGGGTCTTAGTCGTCGCAAGCTAAAATCCTAAAAAGTTCTGATCTGTACTCTATCGGTTTTCGTCAATGGTAAGTTGGAATCCCGGTAACAAAACGGCTCCTTTGGGGCCGTTTTTATTTGTCTCTACGTAATCCCCTTCAAAATCCCAACGGTATCAGTTGAGCTTTCATTTTAGCAAGGCTACATTAGGCGATAGCATTATTAAATAACACAGTGACATTGTGAGGAACGTCTATGATCTCTCTCCCCGGTTTACTTGAACGTGGTGCACGTATTAACCCCGCAGCGACCGCAACACGATTTTTAGATAGGGAGCGGAGTTGGCCTCAGGTGGTGGATCGGGTTTCCCGACTGGCCGCCGGATTGTCCGCCTACGATTTAAACGAGGCTGACAGAATCGCTATTCTTAGCCTCAATAGCGACAATTATTTTGAGTCCATTTTTGCCATTCCCTGGGCGGGATTTTGTTTGGTTCCGCTGAATACTCGCTGGGCTTTACCTGAAAACCAATATGCTCTGACTGACTCGGGTTCGAGAGTCTTGTTGTTCGATGACGCTTTTATCGATCAGGCTCACGCGTTGAAAGATCAAGTGGATAGTTTGCAGCAGCTTGTTTATATGGGGGATAACGATACTCCGGATTGGGCGGTCTCCTATGAAGATCTGATTGCCAAGCATCAGCCTGCGCCAATGTCTCCAAGAGGGGATGATGACATGGCCGGTATTTTCTATACCGGCGGTACTACCGGATTTCCTAAGGGCGTGATGCAGTCACATAAGGCGATTTGGGCAAGTGCGCTAGGGATGTTCCCGTCGGTGGGTATGAATCAGACGCACTGTTATTTACATGCCGCCCCGATGTTCCATATGGCGGATTTTGCCGGTTCAATGAATGCGCTGTTGGCGGGAGGTGGTCACGCCTTTGTCGCCGGATTCGATGCTGAGTTGGTTTTGAAGATTTTGTCCGAGTGGAAAATTACTCATACGCTTATCGTTCCCGCGATGGTAAAAATGTTGTTGGCACATCCCGATGCGGCCAGTACAGACTTGAGTCGGCTTGAAAAAATAACCTATGGCGCATCTCCCATGCCGGCGGCTCTTCTCAGTGAAGCGATGCGGTTGTGGCCACAGGTTGGTTTTACTCAGGCTTATGGGCAAACTGAAATGGCTCCGGTGATCTCCACGCTAACGGCGGAGGACCACCGTCGGGGTGGTGACATATTGAAATCGGCAGGACGACCGACTCCAGTCAGCGAAGTGCGCCTTTTCGATAGTGATGATAAGGATGTTGAATTAGGTGTTCAGGGTGAAGTGGTGGTGAAAGGACCTCATGCGATGCTTGGTTATTGGAATAAGCCGGAGGAGACCGCTAACGCACTGGTAGATGGTTGGGTTTATACCGGCGATGCCGGCGTGTTTGATGCGAATGGATATTTGTATATCGTCGATCGTGTCAAAGACATGATTATAACGGGTGGGGAAAATGTTTTTACCACGGAAGTTGAAAATGCCCTTATTAGCCATGATGCTATTCAGGATGTCGCGGTTATCGGCATCCCGCACGAAGAGTGGGGGGAAATGGTTCATGGTATTGTTATTCTAATTTCAGGGCGCGAGGTTTCGGAGGCTGATTTGATAAGCCACTGCCGTGAATCGATAGCGGGTTATAAATGTCCGAAATCTATTTCGTTTCGAGAACAACCGCTACCATTATCCGGTGCCGGTAAGGTGCTAAAAACTGAGTTGCGCGAGCCATTTTGGAAAGGGCGAGATCGGCAAGTAAACTGAAGGGAGGCAAATATTTCCAATGTCAGCAGGGTTTCCTAGCCGTATTTCCTCATCCACAATCGTATGCTGATCGGGACGGCGGCGTTTAGGGCAAACGCGGTAAACATTAATGTGCGGCTCCAGCGGTGTTGACTGGAGTGATTACAAAAAAACCTGATAGCCGATGGCCATTGTGCCGACAATGAAACAATAGTACGAAAAATACTTTAGTTGTGCGCTTCGTACCAGTTTAATCATCCAGCTACAGGCGAATAGGCCGGTGATAAATGCGGCGCTAAAACCGACGAGGAGGATGTCGATTTGATCGCCATTTAAATGAATGCCGCCGTCTATTAGGTCCTTGGATATTTTGCCCAATATCAGAGGTACCACCATAAGAAATGAAAAGCTGGCTGCTTTGGTGCGATCAACGCCAAGTAGCACGGATGTTGAAATGGTAGCTCCTGAGCGAGAGATCCCTGGCAGAATGGCAATCGCTTGCGATATGCCAATGATGATTGAGTGCCGGAACGAAACTTCCTTTTCCGTATTCTTTGCTCTATCGGCAACGATTAATAGTATTCCGGTTACCCATAGCATCAGTCCAACCAGTAATATTTGTCGATCGAAGAGTGATTCGAGTTCTTCGGAAAACAGAACGCCTACAGCGGCTGCCGGAATCATACTGATTACAATTTTCAATGAAAAGTGAAACGCTTCATTGTTTTTGAACTGGAATAAACCGGCGATGATTCTGGCAATATCTGCACGATAAATCACCATGGTAGCAAGCGCTGTTGCGAAGTGAACCACGACGGTGAATAGCATGCTTTCCTGAGGGATGCTGGTATCCCCCAGCAGCGCTTTGCCCAGTTCCAAATGACCGCTGCTGCTAACCGGTAGAAATTCGGTAAGTCCTTGTACAATACCTAAAATGAGTGCTTCAAAAATAGACAACCGCTGCCCCTGCTCGAATTGATAATTAGCTCGACATTATACAGACAAATATCGGAAAGAAGAGTCACTGACTATTGAAATGGGCAGGTACTAATACCCAGAATTGTTTCTCCACTGTTTGGGTGAATAAATTCCAGCTTAGTTGCATGTAGCTGTAAACGATTGGCCATCTCGAGGGCCTTTTGGTGGGCGTAGAATTCACACCCCAGTATTGGGTGGCCAATTTCAGCAAGGTGTACGCGCAATTGATGAGAGCGGCCAGTGACCGGTTTTAGCAATACTCTGGTCCAGTCATCCCGATGCTGGAAGATGGTTTCTACACAAGTCTGGGCACTTTTACCGTGTTGAAAGTCAACTTTTTGTCGGGGGCGATTTGGCCAATCACAAATCAGCGGCAAGTCAATGAGGCGCGTGCT
>CAYNZI010000126.1:0-2334 GCA_964401565.1 uncultured Spongiibacteraceae bacterium | reverse complement strand
TGCTATCAACAACCGCGCCAAAGACGTTGGCTTCGTATTCCTTGGTTACGTTTCGTTCTGCAAATAGCCTACTCAGAGCTCGATGGCTGTCGGGGTTGAGTGCAAGCACCATAATTCCAGAGGTATCCATATCCAGACGATGCACTATGCGCGCGCTGGGGTGTTGTTGTTGCACGCGTGTGGCCAGACAATCTTTGTTGGCCGGGTGTTTGCCAGGAACAGAGAGCAGTCCGGACGGTTTGTTGACCAATAGCAGGTCAGCATCGGCGTGGAGTATCTCTACGTTTTCAGTGCAAGGTTTAACAATGTAGGGCTCGGCAGTCATGGCGAGATAATACTCTGTTCTGGATGAGGGGTGTATCTGTGTTTTGGAGTGATAGCTGTGACAGTTGTTCGTTTGCTTAAACATTGGGCGAGATTAAAAGTGATGCTTTGGCTCGCCAGTATTGGCTTTCGCCGATATTCGTGACACTGTGTCGTCTATTCGCTCAGTATAGCGGTGGTGGATGTTGGTATCATGTCTGTTATGGGTTATCTGGTGTTAGCGGAGACAGCCAAAAAACATAAAAATAATAGGAAATACTTTTGTCGATATTCAAACTTAAGCGCGTGCTAACGTTCTGGGATGTGTTTTTCATCGCTATCGGGCAAATCATAGGCGCCGGGGTTGTTGCCTTGACCGGTGTGGCCATAGGCATGACAGGGCCGTCAGTTTTTATTGCCTACTTTTTTGCCGCCGTTCTGGTGCTGATCGTATCGCTGTTGATTATAATAGCGGGAACCGCTCTTCCTGTAACGGGTGCGTATTACACCTGGGTATCGAGGCTAAGAAATGGTTGGCTGGGCTCAATTGTCCTGTCGCTTATTTTGTTGGCGAGCATTTCACTGAGCTTATATGGCAGCTCATTTGGTTTATATTTAAATCCATTGTTCCCATCCCTGTCCGTTAATAGTTGGGGGATTGTTGTCATCATTTTATTGTTTTTTGCCAATCTTTTTGGTTTAAAAATAGCGTCTAAAGTTCAAATTATTCTGGTCTTATTACTTATCTCAGCGCTGGCGATTTACGCAGGTTTTGCCATGCCGAATATTCAGGCGGAGCTGTTGACGCCGATGTTCCCCAAAGGTATTGCCGGGTTTGTCACGGCGGTGTTTCTGTTGAAATTTGCGACCGGTGGCGCCCATATGATTGTTGGGTTAAGCGGTGAGATGCACGATCCAAGGCGAACCATACCTGTCGTTATGATCTCTGCGACGCTGATTGTGGCAGTCATATATGGGTTTGTTGCTCTTGCTAGCGTAGGGGTTGTACCGTGGACAGAGATGGTCAATCAGCCATTAACAGTGGCAGGCAAGCAGTTTCTACCCGCATGGGCAATGACTTACTTTCTAATTGCCGGGGCTGGTTTGGCTATTTGTACGACGTTAAATTCCCAATATATTCAGCTTCCCCGTACATTTATTGTTGCCAGTTGGGATAAGCTTCTTCCACCTTGGGTTGGAACGCTAAACCGACATGGTGCGCCCTACTATATTTTGTTCATTATGCTGGTGATTGGAATCGTTCCGTTGCTTACAGATTTAGAGGTTGGTGATATTGCACGGACCGCTACGATTTCGGCAAGTTTTCCCGCGTTTATTGTCTATTGGGCGATAATTCGTATTCCAGAGGAATATCCACATGAATACAGTCAATCGGTATTCAGGCCCAATCGATTTTGGCTGTGGGTACTATTTGTCGTTGCTGAGCTATCGACGGCTACCGGCGTATTCTTTCTTGCTCAGGACCTGCCCGTTTCAGTCATTGTCACGTTAGCCGTGTGGATTGGGATCTCCGTTGCGTACTATCCGCTCAGAAAGAGCTACTTGGCAAGGCGGGGCGTAGACCTAGATAAGCTGACCTCCGACCCCGCGATATTTGAGCACTGAGGCTAAAGCGGAAACGGGTGCTCACTACTAGAGTATAGCCCTTTCGACAAATACAGCAGCCATCGCTTTTGCTGTAAGTGCGGAGTCTCTATCGCCACTGACATGGGCATCAACAATTGCTCCCTCCAATAGTAAATTCAATCGCTTAGCGAGTAACTCAGGGTCCTTTGCGCCAGCTTGCTCGGCGTGCCCGCGAATGTAGTCACGGACGAGTCGCTTGTGCTCGGCACTAATCATATGGCATGGGTTATCGTGGGATGAAAATTCTGCTGAGGCATTTATAAATATACAGCCTGAGAATTCCTTTTCCTGAAACCAGTGATGGTGAGCGTCAAAAATGGTCAGCAGTCTTTCGTTGGGCGTGCTGCCCAGCCGTTCGGTCTCACGCATGATGCTGTTCCTGAA
>CAYNZI010000125.1:0-6955 GCA_964401565.1 uncultured Spongiibacteraceae bacterium | reverse complement strand
AACTGTTTTTCCCGACGCAGTAGGACCCATGAGGAAAATGGCTGGAGGTAACGAGGAGTAACTCACCCAATAAACCCATCACCATCAAGATTGAAATCCCAGGCGGCCACCTGATTTCTCCCATTATGTTTGGCACGATACAAAGCCTTATCCGCGCGTAAAATAGTCGCCTCTCCTCTATCATCCAGCAACCATTCGGCAACGCCCGCCGATGCAGTGATGTTAACTGAATCGTCGTTTCTCAACTGAACTTCATTGTCACCAATGTGCTGACAAAGTCTTTGCGCATAGGCGGTCGCTTCAGTAAGTGAGGTATTTGGCAACAATAGAATAAACTCCTCCCCACCAAAACGACCACAAAAATCTGACTCTCGAGTGTCTTCTCGCAACAAGTCTGCGACCGACACCAGCACCCTGTCTCCCGCCTCGTGACCGTATCGATCATTAACTTTTTTAAACAAATCCAGATCGATTAATATGATGCTGAAGACATCACTATAACGCTGCGCCCGCACCAGCTCTTCTGCATAGTGCTTTAAAAACCCACGTCGATTTAACAAATTTGTTAAGGGATCAGTATCAGCCAGCTTTCCTAGCTTTTCCTCGACCAGCTTCCGCTCACGAATCTCGTTTTGTAAGCGATGATTAAACAAAGCCAATACCATTGTCACCAGTATCAATGCGACAAAAAAAACAACAACAATCACAATCGGTGTGCGCATTCCATTTGGACGCTCTTCAGCGTCGACGAAAATAAAACCACTCAAATGATCCAGGTTATCGACCATACCGTTATCTAGAAAAGTATTCGCCATCAATTGAATTCGGACAGGATTGATATACCCAATCTCTACCAGGTCCGGCATTATTAGCCCGTGAACCGACAGCGCCTCAAAACGCATGTGATTAGTCGATTTCTCGTCGTTGTAACGGTCGCGTATGATTTGAATCATTTCTTCAGGATAAGCCAGCGCATACTTCCAGCCCCGCAAGGTCGCCTGCCGGAAGCGCTCAACTCGTTCGGGAGATTCTATCGCAGTATCTTCCCGAGTGAATAAAATATCTGAATAGAAGTCAATGCTGTAGTCCCGCGGGCTGATAACATTGTACAAAACACCCTGTTCTTCAAGATAGAAAAGCTCATTGGTTAAATAGGCGTTAAATGCGTCCGTCTTGCCGTCAACCAAATCTTGTATCAGATAAGAGCTGTCGACTAAGTCAATCGTACTAACATCAACGCCCTCTCGGTGGAACATGGCAAGGAAACTGGCATCGCCCTCCCCACCAACAGACATAACACGCTTACCCATTAAGTCTTTGGGGCTGTCAATGCCAGATGAAGCCAAGGCAATGAGAACGGAGGGCGAATGCTGAAAAATAGAGGCCAGTGCAACCAAGGGCTCACCTCGCAACCGAGCATACAGCACCTCGCTATTGCCTTCCGCGAACTGAGCTCGGCCGGCCAACACCTCTGTTACTGGCTGACGGTCGGGAGATCCGGCGACTAATGTGACGTCAAATCCCGCCTCTTCGTAAAAGCCTTTTTCCTTTGCGGCATAGTATCCAGAAAATTGAAACTGATGATGCCAACGTAACTGGAAACGAATGGGCTCCAGAGAGTCACTGCTGAGCTGATCAGCTTGCACGGCAACGATCGCGGGACCAGAGAGTACGACAAGAAACAGAAAGCATCTGAAAAGAGCAAAGGTATATCTGTAACTCAGTAACTTTCTCAAAACGATAGTAACCCACTCTGACCCTGAAAATTGCTCCATCATCCGTGATACTGACACGCCATTCACCCAGCAACGCTCAAAGCAATTTGCGGTAAACATTCATACTCAATTTTATTTCAAATGAGCTCTCATTAGTTTGCGCCATGTCACTGACCACGTAAAAACAGCCTATCCAACTCATCGAGTGATAGCTGTGTCCAGGTTGGCCTGCCGTGGTTGCATTGGCCGCTGCGCTCTGTTTCTTCCATATCACGAAGCAGCGCATTCATTTCAGGAATAGTCAGTCGCCGGTTGGCACGTACAGACCCATGACAAGCCATGGTCGACAATATCTCGTCGATATGCGCTTGAATTCGATCACTACTGCCGTGTTCGATCAAATCAGACAATACATCCCTCACCAGCTGTTCAACGTTACTATCCTGCAATATCACAGGAACCTCGCGCACCACCAATGATTCGGGACCAGCTCGCTCTATGCCAACCCCTAAATCGCGAAAGACACTCGCATTTTCTTCGGCACAATCGGCTTCTCGCTGACTAACCGCCATCGACTCTGGAACTAATAAAGGCTGGGATTGGATTCCCGCACCCTGTCGGGCATTTTTCATTCTTTCGTAAGTAATGCGCTCGTGAGCAGCGTGCATATCAACCAACACCAAGCCATTCTCACCTTCGGCCAGAATATAAATGCCTTTTAATTGAGCAATAGCGAAACCCAGCGGCGGGATTTCGCCGTCCTGTTGCGGCGCCATAGCCGGACGCGGGTTAAACGCCCCAGAACCACCCCCACGCAAACCTGCATTGTCACCTGCGCCATAAAGAGCACCATAACCTGCTGTCTGCTCCCGAAAAGACGTCGCGGGCTGAGCGGGGAACCCCGGCCTCTGCAGAGACGTACCTGTTTGCCATGCAATGGTATGCTGCTGCTGAAACTCACCCGCCGCAATACCACCTTGACTCTCGGCAGGGTTCATCGAAGTGGGAGCGAGCTGATCTTCAGGCCGCACTTCCGCCAACAGCCGGTGCAGACTTCTAAACAAAAAATCATGCACAGTACGACCATCCCGAAATCTCACTTCGTGCTTGGTAGGATGTACGTTTACGTCAACAATCGACGGGTTCAACTCCAAATACAATACGAAAGCCGGGTGCCTACCATGAAACAAAACATCACGATAAGCCTGTCGCACCGCGTGGCTAACCAGCTTATCCCGGATCACACGGCCGTTAACAAAAAAGTGCTGCAGATCGGACTGGCTGCGAGAAAAGGTAGGCAGTGCTACCCACCCCCACAATCTAAGACCTGCTGCTTCGGTATCAATATGGAGCGCGTTCTGCATAAATGCCGGGCCGCAAACCGAAGCCACCCGACGCTCCCGCTCCAACTGACTGGCACAAGGCTTCAATGCATGAATAGCCCCGCCGTTGTGATTTAAATAGAAACCCACATCAAATCGACTGAGCGACTGACGTTTAACGACTTCTTCCAAATGATTGAACTCGGTCTTTTCAGTTCGCAAAAACTTACGTCTTGCCGGGGTATTAAAAAACAAATCGCGAACTTCAACAGTGGTGCCCCGGGGATGTGGTGCAGGACTCACCTCAACATCCATGTCACGACCTTCTGTTTGCGCTTTCCAGCCCGCGCCCTGCTCCTCCGTATTCGACAAAATAGCCAGTCTCGATACAGAACTAATACTGGCAAGCGCTTCGCCACGAAAACCCAGAGTTCTCACATTTTCCAAATCATCCAGCTCGATGATTTTGCTGGTGGCATGACGACTCAACGCCAGAGGCATGTCTTCTTGCTCTATTCCAACGCCATTATCGCGCACTCGCATCAACTTAACGCCGCCCGCCTCAATATCAATATCAATGCGACTGGCACCGGCATCCATACTATTTTCGACCAGTTCTTTTATAACGGATGCTGGGCGCTCAACCACCTCGCCGGCGGCGATTTGGTTAGCCAGTCTGGGACTAAGACGTTTAATTTTCGACATAGGAATCAATCAGGACGAGGGGATAATAAGCTTTTGGCCAATTTTTATCGCACTTGAAATAAGATCGTTTTGCTGACGAATAGATGCAACAGTGACCTGATATCTCTCGGCGATTCCGGACAGTGTATCACCCGAGGCAATAACATGATGAACGGTACTATCACGCTGACGTTTTTGCCATGCTAGATAAGTATCAGGGGGAGGGCTATCGGAAAAATGCCGAATGATACCATTGTAAATTGCCCGTGCCATTTTCCGCTGATAACCTTTCGTTCTGAGCTTTTTCGCCTCACCCGGATTGGAGATAAATCCCGTCTCAACCAAAATAGAAGGGACGTCCGGGGAGCGTAATACTGAAAAGTTAGCCTGCTCAACTTTGCGGCTATGCAATCGTGAAATCTTACCCATCTCGCTGACAACATCAGTACCGATTTGAATACTTGCATCCAAACTGGCGGCCATCGACAGATCAGCCAGCACACCAGCCAACACGCCGTCTTTATCGCCAAGACTAACACCGCCGACCAAATCAGAATTATTGGCGTCTTCAGCCAGTACTCCAGCCATCGCGCTCGATGCACCTTTGCGCGACAGAGCGTAAACTGAACTACCATAAGCTTTGTTATTTTTGAAAGCGTCTGCGTGAATTGACACCATCAAATCGGCTTGAGCTTTACGGGCCAAACCTCGTCGTTTTTGCAACCCGACAAAATAATCACCATTGCGGATCATAACTGGTTTATACCCTTTTTGCTGTTTCAGCAAGTAGTTAAGCTCTTTGGCTATTGCCAATACCACTTTTTTCTCACGCAACTTGCCAGGGCCACTTGCGCCCGGATCTTCACCACCATGCCCCGCATCGATAGCGATAACAATATCGCGCCGATTTTTGTCGTTTACATGTTTAACAACCCGATTACTTTGTTTTCTATCATACAGATCCACAACCAGCCGATCGCCATATTGATCATTTTTGGGCAACAAAAAACTTCTCGGCTTAACCCTGCTGTTAACGTCAAGCACCACACGCAAACCCGTTTTATCTTTGACACCACTTCTTATTCGAAAAACGGGGCTGCCCTGAAAATCTAACCCGGCCAAATTCGCCTGCATTTTCGCACTGTCAATATCAACAACAATCCGAGTAGGGTTTTCCAGTGTCATCACTTTATGAGACACGGGCGCAGACAGATCAAGCACAACCCGCGTGTGATCAGGTGCCCGCCAAACACGCACATCATCGATGTTCGCCGAATATCCCGGGACAGCAACTGAAATCAACGCCGTCATTAATCCTAGTTTGAACATCACTCTGATAGCTATCAATCGATTAGGTAACATCACTCTCTTTTGTCTTAGTTTATAAAAAAACGGGGTTGATTTGTCATCTTTTAATTATAGCTGCTTAACTAACTTATCGCCTGCTTCAGAATGACCGGCCAGCTTAACTTCTCGACCACCTGGCACCAGATTTATGTTAACGACAATGTCTGCTTTCGGCAAAAACTGCCCACCCTTTTCCGGCCACTCCAACAAACACAAGGTATTGCTCTCTTCAAAATAATCCCGAATACCCATATATTCCAGCTCTTCCGGATCACCCAGACGATATAAATCAAAATGATAAACGATAAACGAATCAAATGCATAGGGCTCAACCAGCGTATACGTGGGGCTCTTCACCGGACCTTTATGCCCAAACGCTCTCAATACACCCCTACATAGCGTCGTTTTTCCCATGCCGAGGTCACCGTTAAGAAATATCACCAACTGCTGCTGCCGACAAAAAGTCCCGACTAATTCGCCGAGCTCCAACATAGCGGGCTCTCCCTGCACAATTTCGGTTAGGGTCGCCACGTCTAATTAACCAACTGCCGCAAATGAGCAATCAGGTCAGTCGCCATCATGCCGCGCTGACCGGACACTGACGCGATGTCGCCCGCCCTCCCATGCCAACACACCCCTAATCTGGCAGCAACAGCAGGACTTAAACCCTGAGCCAACAGAGCCCCCAATATCCCACTGAGCACATCTCCCATTCCACCTGCCGCCATACCCGGATTACCATAGGGGCAGATACCCGTAACCGCTGTCTCAGCATCGGCGACGAGCGTGCCCGCTCCCTTCAGAATAACAGCCCCCCCATAGCGACGCTGCAGCTCGGCAACGGCAGAAAAACGATCTCGCTGTATTTCAGCACTACTACAACCGAGCAGTCTGGCCGCCTCTCCAGGATGAGGTGTCAAAATCCAATTGTCGTTGTAGGGCTGTTTAACAACTCGGCCATCAGCAATGATATTAAGAGCGTCTGCGTCGACCACCAAAGGCACCGATAATTTGAACACCTTCTGCAGCAACTGCTCTCCCCACGGCCCCCGTCCAAGACCAGGACCAATAACGACAACTGTTGCACGCTCCAGTAAGGGCTCAATTTCCTGTCCAGAAATAACGCCATGCGCCATCACTTCTGGACAACGACTGATAATCGCAGGGATGTGTTCTGGACGAGTAGCACAGGAAACAAGGCCTGCGCCGACTCGACAAGCCGCTTGCGACGCCATTGTCGCAGCGCCGGCCATACCCGAATCGCCGCCGGTGATCATCACATGCCCAAAGTGGCCTTTATGAGCAGTGGATTGTCTTGGTGGCAGAGCCGCCATTAATTCATCAAAATCCAACCGCTGGCTAGTTGCCTCCACCTGCTGAAAAATCGTTTTAGGAACCGACAGATCACTGAAAGTTACAGCACCAGTATAATCCGGCCCGGAGCCCGTCAACAGGCCCTGCTTAAACCCAATAAAACTAACAGTCTGGGTTGCATATACCGATTTCCCCAGTACCTGGCCAGTATCACTGCAGAGACCTGATGGTATATCGATCGCCAAAACAGGGCACTGGCTACCATTAATCAAATCAATAGCCTGAGCAAACTCATCTCTTACCTCGCCGCTCAAACCTGTGCCTAAAAGGGCATCAACGATAACGCCTTTGCCAACCTGCCGGTCACGGTCAAAACCAACGATATCAATACCATCCTGCAATGCTAATTGACGCGCCTGCAACGCATCACCTTTAATTTTTCCTGCATCACCACACTGCACGACGTCAACAGAGATGCCGTGTTGCATCGCCAGCGTTGCCAACACATAACCGTCACCACCATTGTTGCCAACACCACAAAATACAGTGATATTCTCCGCATCCGGCCATGTA
>CAYNZI010000124.1:0-6975 GCA_964401565.1 uncultured Spongiibacteraceae bacterium | reverse complement strand
CCCGCAATACCGGCGTAGACTGAATGAATTTGACAGCCAGCCATCAGTTCCGCCTCTTCAATGGCGCGCTGGATCGACTGCACAGTCGATTCTATATTGACGACAACGCCCTTTTTTAAACCCCGTGAAGGATGCGATCCTATCCCCACGATCTCGAGCACGCCCTCCTGAGTGATAGCACCCACGATGGCCACTACTTTCGAAGTGCCAATATCAAGCCCGACGATCATTTTGCTGTCTGTTGAGCCGCCCATTATTTAACACTCCCTTTTACCATCATTACTTGAAACAGCATCATTTATCCTTGTCGGCCTGAAGCAGTCTTCATCACTGCAACAGATTTGGTATCTGCTTGCCAAGCCACCGAAAAACCATTGTTGTATCGCATATCTATCGATTGAATCTGACTGAAATCCGCCGATAAACCCTGTTCGTAAGCAAAAAGAAGAAGACGCATTTTTTCCATCACTGCACCATTTCCAATAATAATTTCAACACCACTATCCAAACTTGCGAGCCACGTATTACGCTCGTTTAGCTGCAGTTTTTTTAGACTTAAATGATGCTCTACTAACACCGCACTCAGCTCTCGAAAGTGATTGACTACTAATTCTGTATCGGTATCCCGTCCGTACAAAACGGGCAGATCATCACGTATCACATCGCTGGCAGCGGGTTTAAATAATTCCCCACGATGATTCAAAAATCCGGTCTCACCCCAGCGAGCTATTACTGCCTGCTCTTCAACGGTAATTTCAATTTCATCTGGCCAATGTCTTGCCAATGCAACATCAAAAACCCATGGCTGCTGTATCAACTGCTCCCGAATCCCCTGCAGATCCAACATGACGAAGCCATCTTTCAAGAAAGGTTTCACCTTGTTAACAACCGCTTCTTTATCGACATGATTAAACTCTCCCCTCACCGCTATACGAGTCACTGGTTGCGATAACACAACATTCACGACCTGCAGCGCCCCGCTAAGCACCAGCCCGGCTACAAGCACCAAAGACATCTTACGCAACGGCTTCCAGTTAAACGGCGTTGAGGGTTTTACCGTTTTACTGCTAGCGCCACTGATGCCAGCCTTTCTGTTTGTTGCTTTTTGTCTGCCCAGTAAAGTCATTTCAACTTTCCGTCATATCACGCTAAGTCGCAGTATTTCCGCGACAAGTTGTTCGAAATTTAAACCCATTTCTTTTGCGGCCATAGGCACCAAACTATGGTTTGTCATACCCGGAACTGTATTCACTTCCAACAGGAAAAAGTTTCCGTTTTCATCCTGCATAAAATCAACCCGACCCCAACCGTCACAACCAACACTATGAAACGCTTCCAATGCCAATCTCTTCAGTTCTTCTTCTTTACTACCCGATAATCCACAGGGACATATATAGCGGGTATCTGCAGAAATATACTTGGCGTCATAATCATAAAACCCATGATCAGTTTCCAATCGAATTATCGGTAACGCTTCTTGACCGAGGACAGCCACCGTAAACTCAGCACCCTGCACCCATTGCTCTACCATTACCGCGCCCTCGTACTGGCTTGCTATTTCATAGGCGGCTTTGAGCTCTGTACCTGTTGAAGCAATAGCCATTCCAATACTGGAACCCTCAGAAGCAGGTTTTACAATGACTTTCCCCCACTCCCGAATAATCTCATCCCAATGACTTTCTACGTTTAATTCAGAAAAGTGCGGGGTTGGCAGAGCCATCCCCCGCCACATGTATTTACACCGAACCTTGTCCATCGCCATCGCCGATGCCGCGACACCACTACCGGTATAAGTCACGCCGATACTGTCCAGTGCACCCTGCACACTGCCCCCTTCTCCATCACCACCGTGCAAAGCAATAAACACATGCTTATATTGCTCAGCCACGGGTTTAAACCAGTTACTGTCTTGCGTATCAACAGCTTCTGCCGGGATATTTTGTGCGTGCAAAGCTGCAAGTATTGCTGCACCACTTTGCAATGAAACGGCTCTCTCTGCGGTTTTACCGCCTAACAAAACGGCCACCGGCGACTGCAACCCCGCGCGCCAACTTCTGTTATTACCGACCCATTCATTCATTACCAACTAACCTAATTTTCTAGCGGCTAAATCCGCGGCGATCCCACCAACATTACCAGCGCCCTGAGTAAGCACCACATCCCCTGGCTTAACGATACTTTTCAGCACATCAGCAACTGACTCTATTTTCTCGACAAACACAGGGTCGATAAGTCCACGACTACGAATACTACGACTCAGGCTACGACCATCTGCACCGGTAATAGGTTCTTCACCTGCTGAATAGACTTCCAGTAGTAGCAAACTATCGACTGTTGAAAGCACTCTTACAAAATCTTCGTACACGTCTTTGGTTCTGGTATAGCGATGCGGCTGATATATCATCACCAAGCGACGATGTGGCCACGCCTGCCTAGCCGCAGAGATAGTTGCCTCCACTTCAGTGGGATGGTGTCCATAATCATCAACCAACAACACACTGCCGTCTTCAATATCAAATTCACCGTAGACCTGAAACCTTCGGCCTACTCCTTCAAATTTTTCCAGACCACGCTGGATCGCTCTATCATCAACCCCTTCATCAGTGGCTACGGCTATAGCCGCCGTAGCGTTCAAAACATTGTGATCACCCGGCATATTGATGGTGACGTCGATCTCTTTATGTTCGCCGGGACGTTTAACTGAGAACGACGTTTTCAATCCCTGCTTATTGATGTTAACAATGGAAAAATCAGCATCATTACTAAAACCATAAGTTAACGTTGCGCGTCCAACTGCAGGCAGTAACTCCCGCACTACATCGTCATCAATACACATTACCGCCATGCCGTAAAAAGGTAAGTTGTGTAGAAACTCGACAAAGGTTTTTTTCAGCTTGTTGAAATCCCCTTCGTAGGTGGCCATATGGTCAGCTTCAATATTGGTAATAACCGATACCATCGGCTGCAGATGTAAAAATGAAGCGTCACTTTCATCAGCTTCTGCCACCAAAAATCGACTCCCTCCTAACTGCGCATTAGTTCCAGCACTATTAAGCAATCCGCCGATAACAAACGTCGGATCCAGTCCGGCTTCCGCAAACACCGATGCAATCAGGCTAGTCGTCGTCGTTTTTCCATGAGTACCCGCCACCGCAATACCATGCCGATAGCGCATCAGCTCCGCCAGCATCTCGGCACGGGGAACGATTGGAACTCTATTAGCTTTCGCCTCTGAAATCTCCGGATTATCGTCTTTCACCGCCGTCGAACAAACAACTACGTCGACGCCGTTTATATTACTTTCTCGATGACCGATAAAAACCGTAGCGCCCTTGTCTTGCAGCCGCTTAGTCACTTTTGAAGCCTGGATATCTGAGCCCGATATCTGATAACCTGTATTCAATAACACTTCGGCAATGCCGCACATTCCCGCACCCCCGATGCCGACAAAATGTATTTTCTCGATACGCCGCATTTCTGGCACTACAAAACCGATGTTTGATCCTGTCGACTTACTCACCGGCAACCTCCATACATATTTCCGCCACTCGCAGGGCGGCGTCTGTTTTCGCGAGATTTCTTGCCGCTATAGACATATTCAATACTTTTTTTCGATCATGACTTAATTCGAGTAAATCATTCGCCAATCCATTAATCGTCAGTTCTGACTGCACTAGCAATTTTCCAGCACCGCCACTTTCCAGCCAGCGGGCATTTTCTGTTTGATGATCGTCGATTGCATGCGGCAGCGGTATCAATAGCGATGCAACACCAGCCGCCGTTAACTCTGCCACTGTCAACGCACCGGCACGACATACCACGACATCGGCCCAGCTATAAGCCGCTGCCATATCTTCAATAAAGGCCTCGACCGTTGCTGGCACAGCAGCCTGCCGATACAGCGCCTGCACATGGTCAACATGACGCTGACCTGCCTGATGCCAAACGACCGGACGCTGCTCACTGTCAATAGATTTCAGCACATCTGGGAGCAAGTCATTAATGGGTTTTGCACCAAGACTGCCGCCCAGCACAAGCACTTGAAGTTTTCCACTCCGAGAATCTAGCCGCTCATCAGGTGCGGGCAACTGGGCAATTTCCTCCCTCACGGGATTCCCCACAAAACGGGATCTATCTCCACCTAGCTTTATCGGATATCCCAACAAAACCCGTGCAGCCAATTTTGAAAGCAGTCGATTCGTCGTTCCTGCAACCGCATTTTGCTCATGGATAACCAGCGGGCACCGGGTAAACCATGCAACCAAGCCACCTGGTCCGGACGTAAACCCACCCATCCCCAAAATGCATACAGGCTTCAAATTACGGATAATGCGAAAGACCTCTAATAGTGAGCCAAACAACTGGAAGACAGCCTTAATCACGCTGGATAAATTTTTACCCCGTAGACCCGCTACATTGATACAGTGAAGCTCTATACCGGCCTGCGGCACCAAGCGCGATTCAATACCACTCGATGTTCCGAGCCACTCAACATTTATCCCTTGATCGCGCAAACACTTAGCCGCTGCTAGAGCGGGGAAAACATGACCGCCGGTTCCACCAGCCATCACCAGAACAGAGCGGGAAACTGTTGCCGTCATGGCAGCGCCCTCTTCTGAATGTTTCTCGATTTTCTGGCTGCGATGGTGCGCGACGACTTTCGTCCGTCCGCTACCGACTTTTCAACGACTGGCGCTTTTGACGAGCCCAATTCGTGGTTGATTCGGAACACCATTGCCAACAGCGCACAACATACAATCAAACTACTGCCCCCGTAACTTAAGAACGGCAAGGTCAACCCTTTGGTCGGCAGTAGCGCGATATTCACACCGATATTAATAAACACCTGCCCACTGATCATTAACGCGATACCATAGGCAACGAAGGCGCTAAACATTTTCTGCTGGCGCTCTGCGCGACGGGCTATCATCAATATCCGAGCTATCAACAGACAGAACAGTGCGATTAAGAACATGGCGCCAACAAATCCAAATTCTTCGGCAAAAATCGCAAACACAAAATCTGTGTGAGACTCAGGCAAGTAAAACATTTTTTGAATACTATTCCCCAAACCAACACCCAGCCATTCACCTCGACCGAAAGCAATCAAAGACTGCGTTAGCTGGTACCCGGTATCAAACTGATCAGCCCAAGGATCGGTGTAGGCAGTCAACCGCTTCAATCGGTAGGGCTCACTAACAACCAATATAACCAGCGCCGCCAACGCCGCCATTATCACCAGAGAAAATTGCCATAATCGGACACCAGCAAGAAAAATCATGCCAAAA
Organism: uncultured Spongiibacteraceae bacterium; assembly: GCA_964401565.1. GTDB lineage: Bacteria > Pseudomonadota > Gammaproteobacteria > Pseudomonadales > Dasaniaceae > Oceanicoccus. The sequence continues at coordinate 1,687 of CAYNZI010000124.1, read as the reverse complement.
GCCGTACATAAAGTCACAACAGTCGCGCCGAAATCTGGCTCCAACATCAGCAAAATCGTAACAGCGAACAGTACAACCATTGGCTTGATGAAACCCTTCCACTCTTCCCTAACCTCTGCTTGACGCCGCACCAGATAACCCGCCAAATACAAGATAATACAAACCTTGGCCACCTCGGAAGCTTGAAGAGTTAATGGGCCTAATGCCAACCATCGCCGACTTCCATTCACTTCCCGACCAATTCCTGGAACTAACACAATCGCAAGCAGCACAAATGCGGACATCAGCCAAAACCAACCTGTGCGCTCCCAAAAAGCCATCGGAATACGATAAACCATCAACGCTCCAAACAAGCTCACGCCCAAATGGAACAAATAGCGATAGCTATGAAAAAACGGATCACCATAGCGTTCCGCCGCAAACTCAATGGATGCTGAGCTCATCGCAACGAAACCAATAACCAACAACCCAATTGCCGAGAATGACAGCACCGGGTCAAACGCTTCTTGTTCAGCAGGAACAATTGACGTTAACAACCGCTTCATTCCGCCGCTGTCTACCGGTGCATTAACGGTTGTCGCACCCATCAGCTTTTGCTCCTGGTCATCAACAGGGATACTGCCGCACAAAAAACATCACCTCTATGCTGATAATTGTCGAACATATCAAAGCTGGCGCAGGCGGGAGAAAGCAAAACTGCATCGCCCTTCTGAGCTAGCATGGCCGCTTCGACAACGGCCTGTTCCATGCTCTTGGCACACACTACAGGTACCTCTTCACCACACAACTTTACAAATTGGTCTGAGGCATCACCAATAACGACCACCGCACTTACAAACTGCCTTAACACGGGAAGTAGCGGTGAAAAATCGGCGCCTTTCGCATCACCACCGGCAATGAGTATCACTTTTTTGGCGGTAGCCGAAAGACCTTCTACAGCCGCCACAGCGGCACCGACATTGGTCCCCTTTGAATCGTTGTAGTACTTAACGTGCTGGCGCTCTTCCACTAACTGGCAACGATGTTCCAACCCCGGAAAATCTTTGAGAACCGCACTCATTAATGACAGCTCCAAACCCATGGCAAAACCCAAAGCCATCGCCGCCAATGCATTTTCTACATTGTGACGACCAATAATTTTGAGTTCACTAACCGCTATTAGCGGCTCAATTTCGTACGCAAGGAACTCAACACCATCGACGTCAATGAGCCCGAAACCATTTAGACCAGGACTATCTAAGCCAAAGGAAAATACGTCCACACCTTCAGCCAGCAATGGTCGTGTTAGTGGATCAGCACGATTAACTACCATTTTTTTACAGTCGCGGAAAATTCGATGCTTTGCCTGACGATAAGCCAGTAGATCAGGATACCTATCCATATGATCAGCACTTATATTTAATACCGTCGCGACTTCAAACCCCAGAATGTCTGCTCTCTCCAACTGAAAACTTGAGAGCTCCAATACGTACATGTCAGGCTCTTTCTCCAACAATAAATCCAACGCGGGCACGCCAATGTTTCCGCCGACGGCCACTGACTTACCGCACCGCTCGGCCATCAGCCCGACCAAGGTAGTTACGGTCGTTTTTCCATTCGAACCGGTAATCGCTACGATCGGAGCATTTGCCTCTTCGCAAAACAGATCGATATCACCGCATACAACAATTCCATTCTCGATAGCCCT